>JBQCCH010000440.1:0-3520 GCA_051962375.1 Tepidisphaeraceae bacterium | reverse complement strand
CGGCTCGTCGACCCGCCGCAGGTGACGCGGATCGATCTGCAATTGGTGACCCCTCAGGGCCAATCCCAAAGCATCGCCGGCAGCGATGGCAGTTTTGCCGTGATCCGGGGCACGCACGTTCACGCCACGATCACGGCCAATGAGCCGCTCGCCGACGCGACGCTGACGTTCGCCGGCGTTAACGTGCTGACCGAGCCGACGCGATCGCTCAACGTGCGGACCGCCGAGTTCTTCGTCACGCGCAGCGGGGCGTGGGCCATCAACTTGGTAAGCGCCCAGGGCGTTGCAGGAGCGGGCGCCGGCGACATGCGGATCACGGCACTTGCGGAGAGTGTTGCCTCGCCCGGTGTGGTGTCGCAAGTGCCAGACGACTACGAGCAGGCGACAAACAATTACCTTCGCGCCTTGGCCACCACGCAGCCGTAGGCTTAGCCTTCGGTGGGCTCGGAGCCCATGTCGTGGTAGCGGAGCACGGCATACCGGAGCAACTCGGCCGCGGTCTGGATGCCGAGCTTCTGCTTCATATGTTCGCGATGGGCGTCGACGGTTTTGGTGCTGATGTTCAGCGTGGCCGCGATTTGCCGGCTGGTCATACCTTGGCCGATCAGATGCAGGACTTCGACTTCGCGGTCGCCGAGCTTGTCCTCGACATTGGCCGATCCGCGATTCCAAGTGAGCCGTTTGAGCATCATGCCGGACATGCGTTCGCTGAGGGAGGTTTCGCCGCGCAGCGCCTGGCGGATGCGCTGCATCAAGACCTTGGGCTCTTCCTGCTTCATTACGTAGCCGCACGCGCCGGCGCGCATCGCCCGCTCGGCCCAGAGCGATTCTTCGTGCATCGAGAGCACCAGCACGCGGGTGTCGGGAGAGCGGGTCGTCAGTTGCTTAATCAGATCAAGGCCCGGCTTGCCCTGCAGCGACAGGTCGACGACGGCGAGATTAGGCTTCAGCGATTCGATGGCGGCCAGCGCATCGTCGGCGGTTTCGGCTTCGCCGCAGATGCTCAAGTCCGTTTCGCTGTCGATCAGGCGCGCCAGGCCGTGCCGCAGCACCGGGTGATCGTCCACCAGGAAAATTCGCGCTACGTCGGTCGATCCTGGTTTGGATTTCGATGAATTCATAAAAGGTCTCGATCAACGGACGCGATCCACGCGCAAGACAACGACAGTCCCCCCCGCGGCACCCGGCCGGATTTCAACCGAGCCGTCCATCATTTTCGCGCGGGATTTCATCAACTGCAACCCCATTCCCGTTGTTCTGGGATGCGGCGGGATGCTCGTCCCGTCGTCGGCGATCGTCATTTGCAGTCGACCCGGCTTGGCGTCGAGGGTCAAGACAATCTCATGCGCCTTGCCGTGACGGATGGCGTTGGTGATCGCTTCCTGCGCGATCCGGTAGACGTGGATGCCTGTTGCTGCATCGAGCTGGGGGGCGGAGGCGATGTTCAGGCGGCAATTGATCCCGGGCAGGCGGCTGACGCGTTCGGCCAGGCGGCGCAGGGCGGCGACGAGCTCCTGCCCCTCCAGATCAACCGGCGACAGTCCGCGGGCCAGCTCGCGGGTGTGCTGGATGGATTCCTGAACCAGATCGACCAATCGCTGGGCTTCGGCGCTTTCGGCAGGATCGGATTTTTCAAGGTGGCTCGCCAGGGCGGCGGTGAGCATGGCAATGCCGGTTAGTTCCTGTCCGAGTCCGTCGTGCAGGTCATGACCGATGCTGCGTTGTTCTCGCTCGCTCATGTGCACCAGGTCGCGCTCCAGCTTCGCGTGCGCTTCGCGCAGCGAATCTTCCGCCGCCCGCCGGTGGGCCTGCAGGGAGCTTGTTACGACGGCGAGCGTTGCAAAGACGACGATGAAGAGCAAATCCTCAAAGCTCAGTAAAAATGAGTGGTACGGCGGCATGAACACGTAGGCCAGGTCCACCGTGGCGAGCGCGGTGACCAGCAGCCCCGGTCCGTAACCGCCATTGAGGGAGGCGAGCACGACGGCCGCGAGAAACACCGTCGCATTGGCCACACCGAGCGTGTGCCAAGTCATTCTGGCAAACGGGTGGGCGACCAGCAGGATGAGCAGCGCCAGCGCGTAGCGCGAGACTTGCCGCCCGAGCCGCTGCACGCGCGGGGCGTCGATCGGCTGAGGATTGGGGTCCGGGTGAGGCATGGGCGGTCGCACGACTGTTGAAGCGTCCGCCGCCGGGCCGCGATGTCAAGAGGGGCGGTTCATCCCGCGTGTCGCCGCGTCGTAGGTTCCTTCCCTAGCTTCAATTAGGGACGTGTCGGATTGTTGAAGGGCAGGTCGATCGGCTACTTCTACGGCACCAACCAGACCGCGCTTCGTCATCGGCCCCGAACTCGGCCGATTTCAACTGAAGAACCCCCTTGCGTTATGGGGCCCCGCGTTCGACGTGATGCGACACGTGACGAACGGCCGGGGTCTACGTATGCTGGCTGTTTTTCGGTTCCTTTTCTGAGGAAGCAGGATATATGATCCGATTCAAGTCTCTCTCGACCTTGCATCGCTTCGTTCTATGTTTGTTGTTCGCCGGTACGCTCGCCTGGTTTCCCACCAGCGCGCTGGCGCAAACAACCCAACCCGCCGCTTCTGCCGGGGTCAGCCCGGTGGAGATCAAGCCCGTGGAGGCCATCAATAGTGGCGATACCGCGTGGATGCTGGTCAGTGCCGCCCTGGTGCTGATGATGACCGGCCCGGCCTTAGCACTGTTTTATGGCGGCCTGGTGCGCCGCAAAAACGTGCTGGCGACGATGATGCAGAGCTTCATTCTGATGGCTCTGGTGACCGTCGTCTGGGCGCTGGTTGGCTACAGCCTTTGCTTTGACGTGGGGAACCCGTTCATCGGGGGGTTGCGATTCGCATTCCTGCATGACGTCGGCATCGGGCCGGCGGAGTATGCGCCGACCATCCCGCACACGACGTGGATGGTGTATCAACTCATGTTCGCGATCATCACGCCCGCGCTGATCTGCGGCGCGTATGCCGAGCGCATGAAGTTTTCGGCGATGGCGATCTTTTCGGTTCTGTGGCTGCTGGTGGTGTATTGCCCGATGGCCCACATGGTCTGGGGCAAGGGCGGCCTGCTGAATGCCTGGATGCCCACGCCCGGTTTCAATATTCCCGCGTTGGATTTTGCCGGCGGCACGGTGGTTCACATCAGTTCCGGTGCATCGGCATTGGTTTGTGCGTTGTTCCTGGGGAAGCGCGTCGGCTATGGCCGTATCGCGATGCCGCCGCACTCGGTGGTGCTGTCGTTCATTGGCGCGGCGCTGCTGTGGGTGGGCTGGTTCGGATTTAACGCCGGCAGCGCCCTGTCGGCCGGTGGCCTGGCGAGCAACGCGTTCGTGACGACGCACTTCGCCGCTGCCGCCGCCGCGCTGGGGTGGGTGTTTGCGGAATGGCTCAAGACCGGCAAGCCGACGGTGCTCGGCGCGATCTCCGGCGCAGTGGCCGGCCTGGTGGTGATCACGCCGGCGGCCGGGTTTGTGACGCCGATGTACGCCCTGGTG
>JBQCCH010000439.1:0-3342 GCA_051962375.1 Tepidisphaeraceae bacterium | reverse complement strand
AAGACAACAAAGAAACGGGGATCTTGGAAGAGATTCTTCTGGAAAATCTCTATCGCAACCCCTCGCTGAATTACTCAATCTGGGACAGCGTGCTTTACGGCAAGGCATTTTTTCAGCCGGGGCTTACGACGATCCTCAATTGTTCCGTGCTGGACGCCACCTGCAACAACGGGCGGATCACCTCGGTGCGCGGGTGGCAACTCACCAGCCAGACCTGGGTCGATGTCCACGCCAAGCTGTTTATCGATTGCTCCGGTGACAGCATTCTCGCGCCTTTGTCCGGCGCGAAGATCCGTTGGGGCCGCGAAGCGCGCGAGGAATTCGCCGAAGACATTCAGCCCGCCTTGCCCGATCAAAAAACGATGGGCAACACGCTGTTGATTCAGTTGCGCAAGACCGATGAGCCGCAGCCCTACACGCCGCCCACGTGGGCGTATAAAGTCACCAAGCCGCAAGACCTGCCGCACCGCATTCACGGCGTGAAAGCCCACAATTTCTGGTGGCTGGAATTGGGCGGCTTGCAGAACACGATTCGCGATGCCGAAGCCATTCGCGATGATCTGATGCGGGTTGTCTACGGCGTGTGGGACTACATCAAGAACCATGCCCCTGAAAAAGAAGAGGCCGACCACTGGGCCATCGAGTGGATCGGTTCGCTCCCGGGCAAGCGTGAGAATCGGCGATACGTCGGCGGATACACGCTCACGCAGAATGACGTCCGCGCCGGCGGGGCGTTTGATGACATCGTCGCCTACGGCGGCTGGTCCATGGACGATCACCACCCGGCGGGCTTGTTGTATCCCGGCAAGCCGACGATTTTCCATCCGGCGCCTTCCCCGTACGGCATCCCGTACCGCTGCCTTTACTCGGCGAACGTCGGCAATCTGCTCTTTGCCGGACGAAATATTTCGGTCACCCACGCAGCACTGTCCAGCACCCGCGTGATGGCCACCTGCGCCCTGCTGGGCCAAGCCGCGGGGACGGCGGCCGCCCTTTGTATCCGGCATGATTGCGATCCGGCTGCCATCACCGATCGGCATGTGCCGGCGTTGCAGGAAACGCTCATGCAGGACGACGTCTGGCTCCCCGGCATTCAGCGGCCGGCCTCCGCGCTCACGCGGAGCGGCGTGCTCGTCAGCGACGCCGGCGCGGTCGATCGGCTCATCGACGGAACGGACCGCGATCTGGGCGACATCTCCCACGCCTGGGAAGCCGCACCCGGCACGCCCATTACTTATCAGTGGCAAACGCCGATGAAGGTGGGCGGCGTACGGATTGTCTTCGACAGCAATCTCGCCAATGACAAACGCATGCCTTGCTCGTATCCGCAGAAGGGCAATCGCAACCTCGTGCCCAAGTCGCTGGTGAAGGCTTTCCGGATTGACGTGCTCGACGAAGCCGGCGCCTGGAAAACGGTGCACCACGAAGACAACAACTACCAGCGGCTGGTTTGTCTGCCGGTCAACCAATCGACGAAGGGGATCCGCTTGATTCCCGGGTCAACGTGGGGAGAGCCGCTGGCGCGCGTGTTCGCCTTCGAACCCGTTGAGCACTTTATCGCCAAGATTCCGGCACCCAACGAAGGGCCGCATTTCAGCCATCGCGTTTCGCAAGTGAAGCCGGCGGACCTGGCGCCGCCGGAAAACAATCTGGAAAGCCTGCCGCATCCGGTCGGGGCTTAGCCCTGCACGGGCGCGGATTCCAAGGGCCGAACTGCTGCGAATTCGGGCGCAGCTGCGGGCGATGCAGTCAGCGTCATGGTGCGGCTGTCGGCAAGCGTCGCATCCAACGCAGCCAAGGCCGCGCCGCGGGCGACCGCATTGAACGGCAGGGCAGACGGCACCAAGTTCACCGCGCGGTCCGCGATCGCGACCAAACGCCGGCCCAATTCCTCGGATACCGCGTTTAGAAACGCGCGATTCACAATCCGCGCCGTGCCGGCCACGACCACCATCTGCACGTCGATCAGATTCACGGCGGCCCCCAGCGAGCGACCGATGGCGGTCGCCAGTGTCGCCAGCGCCGGGCTGATTTCCGCATCCTCGCTCGCCAGCGCACCAAATTCCTCCGCCGTCACCGTCGTATCCGGCGGCAGCAGGGGGATGCCCCATTCCCCGGCCGCATAGTGAGCGCCTCGGTAGATCTTGCCCGCCAGGAAGAGGGAAGAGCCGTAAGAGAAGAATCGAACGCGATCGCCTTTATCTTCGTGGTTCACGAGAAAGTGGATGAAATACGACACGCCGCGGGCAGCGCCGTGTGCGGCTTCGGCGCCGGCGCCGTAGCAGGCGTCGTGGTCGATCGCCACCGGCACCTGAAACTGCTCGGCCAGCAATTGCTTCAGCGGAACCCGCGTCGCATTAAAAAGCGTCGAACGAAGCACGATGCCCGCATTCGCATCCACCACGCCCGGAACACCGACGCCGACCCCGAGCAACTTCCCGGAGAACTCCGCCGTCAGCGCCGACCAGTTCTCCAACGCGCCGCGCAGCTGATCCGGCAGATGCTCCAGCGCCCCCTGGATGGCCAGCTTCTGCTCGCCAATCTGATTGCCCGCCGCATCGACAAAAACAACCGATGCCTCCCTCGGCCGCAGCGCAAGGCCGACGAACCACCCCAGATGCGGATTGATCGTCAACATCACCTGCTTCTTGCCGACCCGGTTCGATTCCAGTTTTCCAACGACATAAACCAGGTTGCGGTCGAGCAGCTCGCGCATGATGTAGGTCAGCGTCGATCCGCGAAGGCCCACCATGTCGGCGATTTGCCGGCGGGAAAGCATGCCATGCTGACGCAGCAACCGAAGCACCAGCCCGCGATTCCAGGCCGCTGCGGTCTTGAGATTTGACCCCGTTAGGCTTCGATCCGAATGCATGCGATTCCTTTCCCGAACAACGGCAATCCATCCCCAAATACATCTTTGTCCAACAGCCCGCGCCTGGCACCGGCTGCGGAGGCTTTACTATAACCAAATCGTCCGGATCGGCTTTCAAAACCGCAGCCCGGGCGAAATACCGCACTCGCGCCCCGGATCGGTCGCCATTTCGGGCGTCAGTGATTGTCCAGAGAGAATTGGTAGGTCGGCAGCGGGCCGGGCCGCAGATCGCCGTACATGGCCGTCGCGGTTGACATTTCGGCGACCTTGTTCGCTTCCGGCGTCGCTCGCGTTGCCTCGAACGCGACATGCCCATCAAGAAACGCGACGAAGATCCCGCTCGCCCGACTTTGGCGGTGTCGATACATCATCGGATAGCGTCCCGCATTCATCACGGCATTTCGAAATTTCGACGCATAGATCGCGCCGGAATCAACACCCGTCCCGGGTGGGATGGGATAGTAGTAATC
>JBQCCH010000438.1:0-2467 GCA_051962375.1 Tepidisphaeraceae bacterium | reverse complement strand
GGAAACTCGCGGGTGTAGTTAAAGACCGGCGTATCGAAGACCGTGCTGTTGCTGACGGTGACGATGCGCCCCGTGAACTGGCGGCTTTTCACCCACATGGCCGGCTCGGCGCTTTGCACCGCGGGGGGTTGGCCCATTTCCATGATGGTGGTTTGCGTGAACCCGAGCGCGACCACATCGCCGCGCACGCCCCCCATGCTGATGCGGTCCCCCACCGTGAACGTGTTGCCCCGCAAGATGACAAAATACCCGGCCAGGCTGGTGACGACCTTCTGCAGCGCAAAAGCCAGGCCCGCCGTGACCAGGCCGACGGCCGTCGTGAGGCGGGTGGGGTCGTCGAACCAGATCGACATGATCCCCAGCACCACCACCAGGGCCATGAACAGGCTCACGCCCTGGCGGGTCCAGAAGCGGCCGCGCTTGAGTCGATCGCCGCTGATGATGACCGAGAGCAGCCAGCGGATGCCGTAATTCAGTGCGACGACGATCGCCAGCAGAATGGCGGTCAGCAGCAGCTTCTGGCCGTTTTCCGGATTAATCCCGACCAGGCGGATGCCAAAGATCGTCAGGCCCTTGGCATCGGCGGGCTGCGTGGCGGCGACGAGTGCGAGCAACATCGTGAATAACCTCCGGCGGATTTGACAACGTTCCCATGCGGCAACCCCTCACCGGCGACATCGCATCCATCGCCTCGCGTGCATCACACATCGAATAACACACATCGAATGACGCCGAATGACGCAGAGATTGAAACGCAAAGTTCGATCCTAGGCCCCCGCCCGCGCCCGGCGGCGGACTTCCGGCACGCGAGAGCTAAAAAAAATGAATCGCCCGGCCAAGCTGCGCCGGCGCCGCAATCGACGCTGCGCCCGAGTTTCGCTATGGTTCACGGCATGCCAGAGCCGTCGCTATCGCAGTTGCTCGATACAGCCGTTGCCGTTGCCCGGGAAGCGGGGAAGCACACGTTGAAATACTTCAATCCCGACACGGCCGTGGAGTTCAAGGCGGATAAGTCGCCGGTGACGCAGGCGGACAAAGAGGCCGAGCTGCTCGTGCGCGATCGCATTCTGGCGAAGTTTCCCACGCACTCGATCCTCGGCGAAGAGCATGGCACGATCGTGGGCGATCCGAATTACCAGTGGATCATCGACCCGATCGACGGCACAAAGAGCTTCATCCACGGCGTGCCGCTCTACAGCACGCTGGTGGGCCTGCAGATCAAGGGCAAACCCACCGTCGGCGTCATTTACCTGCCGGCGACGGATGACATCATCTTCGCGGCCACCGGGCTCGGGTGCACCCATAATGACAAGCCGGCCCGCGTCTCGAGCGTCAACACGATGGCTGACGCGCTGGTGCTTTGCAGCGATCCTGTGATGGCGCTCGATCGAAGCGACGCGTACCTGACGCTCGCGCGCCAGTGCAAATACAGCCGCACGTGGGGCGATGCTTACGGCTATTTCCTCGTCGCCACCGGCCGGGCCGAGGTGATGATCGATCCGGCGATGAATCCGTGGGATTGCGCAGCCATCATCCCCGTGATCCAGGAAGCCGGCGGCTGGTGCAGCGCGTGGTCGGGCCAGGTGACGATCGACGGCGGCGACCTGTTCGCCTGCAACGCCAAACTCGCCGGCCAGGTGAAGCACGTGCTGGAGCGGTGACGTAATTACCCGCGGAAGTCATTACTCCGTATAGATCAATTCGTCGGCCGACAATCCGTCCGGCAGTTCGCCGGCGTCGAAGCTGGAATAGCTCGTGCCGACGCCGTAGTCGGAGATGCCAAGCGCCTTGACCAGCGCGGCGTGCCGCTCCACGGCGAAGACGTACCCGTCGAACGGGTCGGTCCGCAGGATTGCCTCCACTTCGGCCGGGTTTCCGCCGAAGATTTCGCACAGCACCGGAGCATTCCCGCCGGCCGGCGGTGCGGGCTCTGCCTCGGGGTCGGTGGAGAAATAGGTAGGCGTGGAGTTGTAGTCGTCGAGCTTTTCGCCGTTGCGATAGAGCTCGTACCAGAGGATGTCGTCGTCGTGATTCAGCACGGCCAGCACGGGGCAGCTGAGCCGCTCCGAGAGCGTGGCCGCCACGGTGGCGATGGCGTCGGTGTCCTGAGCGTCGGATTCTTCGTCAAAGACCACGACGGTTTCCTGTGCCGGCGGCGCGACGATCGCTCGACGCCCCTGCAGTGCGCTGGCGACCGCCTGCGGGGTGGCGCCTTTGAGCGTGTAATTGACGTAAAAATTCCCCATGGCCGATTCTCCTTTTTTCAGACGATAGCATATCGCCGCCGGGGAAATCGAACCGGTTGCGTGCGGGATGCCCGTGCGTTTCGTGCCGCTGCGTCGACGCGCCGGGCCGGGTTCGCTCGCCGAAACGGGGCGGCCTGCGTAAAATGCCCCGCACGATATGGCCAAACGCGACTATTACGAGATTTTGGGGGTTAAGAAAGATGCCTCCGCGGATGAGATCA
>JBQCCH010000437.1:0-3684 GCA_051962375.1 Tepidisphaeraceae bacterium | reverse complement strand
CACGCCCAGCCCCAGCGTGCGCGCCTCGCGGGCGGCGTCGATGTAGGGTTTCACGCCCGCCTCCTGGCGTCCCGCCGCGCAAGCGGAGGCGTAGGGCTCGGTGTACAGCTCCACCCGATCCGCCCCCAGGAGCTTGGCCATGCCCATGAGGGGGGCGTCCGGGTCCATGAACAGGCTCACGCGGCAGCCGATCGATTGCAGTTCCTGGATCACGTCGCGCAGCCGGTTTTGTTCGACTTCGGTCATCGTCCCCAGCGCAAAGCCGTGATCGCTGGTGGATTGACCCTCGGCATCGGGCACGAGGGTGGCCTGCGTGGGTTTAACACGACGGCAATGCTCCACTAACCCGTGGAAAGGATTCCCCTCGATATTGTACTCGGCATGTGGATACCGCTTGAGGAGTTGGGCCAGATCGTTTACGTCGGCGGGTCGGATGTGGCGTTCGTCCGGACGGGGGTGGACCGTGATCCCCGCCGCCCCCGCCTCCAGCGCGAGCTGCGCGAGCCGAACCACGTTGGGGACGCCCAGCGCCCTCGTGTTGCGGAGCGTGGCGATCTTGTTGACGTTGACTGATAAACGCGCCATATCCCCATCCTAGGCGATCCTGCGCCCAACGACACCCGCCCGGGCACGAGCGAGGGGCGCATCGGGAAACGGCCCCGGCAGCGGGTAACGTCAATGCCCGCCGGGCGTTGCCGCCTCGCATTGCCAGACATCGGGCTTCTGGTATGATGTCCGATTCGACCGCGTTCGCCGGCATTCCGCCCCGAAGCTTCGATCCCGACTCTAAGTCACGGCCATCAATCACGGTTAGTACAATGAATCAAGTGCGTAACGACATCCGCAACGTCGCCATCATCGCCCACGTCGACCACGGCAAAACGACGCTCACCGACGCCCTCTTGCGCCAATCCGGCAACTTCCGCGAAAACCAGGTGCAAGACACCATGCTCGACAGCAACCCGCTGGAACGCGAGCGCGGCATCACGATCCTGGCGAAGAATGTCGCCATCAACTACACCGATCCGAAGACCGGCCAGACCACCAAGATCACCCTGATCGACACCCCCGGCCACGCCGATTTCGGCGGCGAAGTCGAACGCGTGCTCGGCATGGCGGACGGCTGCTTCCTGCTCGTCGACGCCGCCGAAGGCGCGATGCCCCAGACCCGCTTCGTGCTGAAAAAAGCCTTCGAACACGAACTGCACCCGATCGTCGTCATCAACAAGATCGACCGCCAGGACGCCCGCATCGACGGCGTGGTGAACGAAGTCTTCGACCTGTTCGTCGAACTCGGCGCCAATGACGAAGCGCTGGACTTCCCGATCATCTACGCCTCCGGCCGGGCGGGCGTGGCGTCTTGGGATGCGAAAGTGCCGGGCAAAGACATCAACCCGATCTTCGAAGCCATCCTCAAGCACATCCCCGCCCCCCACGGCGATCCGGACAAGAGCCTGCAGCTGCAGATCAGCAGCATCCAGTACAACGAATACGTCGGCCGAATCGGCGTGGGCCGCATCTACAACGGCCGCATCAAGACCGGCCAACAGGTGCTGCTCTCCAAGCGCGATGAATCGCTCGTCAAAGCCAAAGTCGGCCAGCTCCAAAGCTTCGACGGCTTCGGCAAAAAGAACATCGACGAAGCCTCGGCCGGCGACATCGTCGCGCTGATCGGCCTGGACAGCGTGGACATGGGCGACTGCGTATGCGACGCCGCCAACCCCCAGCCGCTCAAGCCCCTCGATGTCGAGCCGCCGACGCTCACGATGCTCTTCAGCGTCAACGACAGCCCGTTCGCCGGCAAAGAAGGCAAGTACGTCACCAGCCGCAACATCCGCGAACGCCTGATGAAGGAACTGGAAAGCAACGTCGCCCTGAAGGTCGAAGAAACCGGCGGCAAGGACAGCTTCAAAGTCTCCGGGCGCGGCCTCCTGCACCTGGGCATCCTGATCGAAAACATGCGTCGCGAAGGGTATGAGCTGAGCATCAGCAAGCCCAGCGTCATCATGCAGAAGCAGGAAGACGGCTCGATCCATGAGCCGTACGAATACCTCGTCGTCGACGTGCCGGAAAAGAATATGGGCAGCGTGATGGAACTGGTGGGCAACCGCAAGGGCGAACTCGTCCGCATGGACAGCCGCGACGGGCAGAACCACCTGGAATTCACCATCCCCGCCCGCGGCCTGATCGGCCTGCGAACGCGCATGCTCACCGCCACGCAGGGCCAGGCCGTCATGCACCACAACTTCCACGAATACGCCCCCGTCCGCGGCGAAGTCCCCGGCCGCGGCAACGGCGTGATGATCAGCATGGTCAACGGCAACGCCAACGCCTTCGCCATGAACAAGCTGCAGGAACGCGCCAGCTTCTTCGTCGAACCGGGCGACCCGATCTATGAAGGCCAAATCGTCGCCGAAAACGCCCGCGACAATGACCTGGTCGTCAACCCGACCACGGCCAAGCAGCTGACCAACATGCGCACCACCAGCAGCGACGAAGCCATCGTCCTCAAGCCCGCCCGCAAGATGACGCTGGAAGCCGCCCTGGAATACATCGAAGACGACGAGCTCGTGGAAGTCACCCCGACGGCCATCCGCATCCGCAAGATCCACCTGACCGAAAACGCCCGCAAGCGTGCCGGCAAGAAGACCGCCGACGTCGTCGGGTAAAACAATCGACGCGTGGTGGCCGGCCCAAAGCCCGCCCCGCCCGCGAGCCCCCCCATCCCAACAACAACCCGTGCCGCAACACCCTTTGCCGATGGAGCCGCGATCCCGCCTCCATCGGCAAGGGTCGTTTTTGGCGCCCCATCCGCGTCCCAAGGCAGGCGGTGCCCCTCCGGCACAGCGGATCCTGCAGCATAACCCAACGCCGTTCAGTCGCCGGACAGGGCCGATGGAACTGACCAGTCACTAGTACTTTTGACGCCCGGGGCCGGTCCATTGCCGCGGGTGGTTATGCAGCCGGTTGCCGACGCGAGACCATAGACTGCCAAGCATGCCCGGCAGAGCGAACACCGCCCACCACACCGGGATAAACCGGATAACACCAATCGGGTCAATCGGGCCGTGATCGACGAAGAGTGAACAGAGACCTGCTGCGAATAACGTAGATAACGTGCAAACAGAACTTGCGAGCAAGCCAGCGCGATATTCGGAACCAGGCGACTTGGCCGCTGCCACCGCGGAGACGACAGCACCGACCAGCATGGCAAAAAAAGGCGTCAGGAACACGAGCAGGAAAAATGAGGCGACAGTCAACAGCCCGCCAAAGGACCCAGCAGCAATCGCAAAGCGAGTGTTTAGTACGTGTAATTGATGGGCAGGCGATTCGTAATCAAGTGGGTTCGTCATCGCTAGTTGCCAGGCCGCATAATGCAACAAATTCAGTGGTCGGGCCGGCCGGAAGACTGTACTGAGCGCATGGCCGGAACAATTCCGACGCCGGGGCCGGTCCGCTCAGCGGCTGATTATCTGCCGACCGACTGCCGTATCAGTTCCATTCGTCACCCGCTTGTAGAGCGGAGTATCGCCAGTCGCCCTCTGCCATAAGCCGTTCCTCTTCCGTGTCGTTTTCAGGATGGTATGAGTGCGAGTGCGGCGACGGAAACCAGAAGTCACGATCGCGAAAACCGCGAGCGGACAGGATGGCCTTGAATCGCTCAATTGGTCCATAGGCAAAGAT
>JBQCCH010000436.1:0-2363 GCA_051962375.1 Tepidisphaeraceae bacterium | reverse complement strand
GGGAGGCTTCAGCATCTGGGAATGGACCCCCGCCCCCGACCCGGACAACCCCGACAGCGTCGAAGAAGCCGTCCGCGGCTACACCCCCAAGGGCAAGCCGGCGGAGAAGGTGCTGCGACAGTGGCTGGCGAAGAAGTGGTGACGCTTGACCCTGCGGTATAACCAAAGTTATACTCCAGACATGAAGACGGCCGTATCTCTTCCCGAGCCCCTCTTCCATTGGTTTGAGGCGCTGGCGAAACGAAAAAACATCTCACGTTCCAAACTTTATGCGGCCGCACTGAGCGATTACCAAAAGCGGCTGTCGGCGGATGACCTCACTGAGCAGGCCAATCGGTATGCCGACGAAATAAATCATGATTTGGAGCGCGCCGTTCATCGCTCGGGGCTGAAAGCATGGAAAGAACTCGATTAGTATTTCAGCGGGGAGAGATTTGGTGGATGGTGGATGGTGAGCCGACGGGTTCGGAGAGCGGCTTTGACCGCCCCGTTCTGATCGTTCAAAGCGACAAGCTCAATCGAAGCCGCTTAAACACCGTCCTCGCGGTTCCCTTGACGGGGCAAATTCATCGGGCACAACTCGACACGAACGTCTTTATCCCAAAGTCAGCCTCGGGTTTGCCTCACGACTCGGTTGCGGTAACGCATCTGGTCAACGCCATTAATCGCGACGCGCTGAAAAAGCGGTATCGCATGGTGCCGAAACGCGTCATGGAAGAGTTGGACGCGGCACTTTCTAAAAGTATTGGACTCCTGGATTAACTTAATTTAGACGACCCGGCACATTTCCCCAGATGCGTCGCCACGCTACAACGAAGCCAACTTTATGTCCGACTACATCCAAACCCGTTACCGAACCCACACCTGCGGCCAACTGCGTCCGAGCGACGTTGGGCAATCCGTCAAGCTCGCCGGCTGGGTGCATTCCTACCGCGATCACGGCGGCCTGGTCTTCATCGACCTGCGCGACCGCGACGGCCTGACGCAACTGGTCTTCGACAGCAACTTCTGCGGCGCTGAAGCCCTGGAAATCTCCCGCAAGCTGCGTGCCGAGTGGGTCATCAGCATCGGCGGCGACGTCGTGGCGCGCGAGCCCAAGCTCGTGAACCCCAAGCTCGCCACGGGCGGCATTGAAGTGCGCGTGACGAAGCTCGATGTGCTCAGCGAAAGCCCGACGCCCCCCTTCACACCCGACGACCGCGAAATCCCCAGCGAAGATCGCCGGATGAAGTACCGCTATCTCGACCTGCGCCGCCACGAGATGCAGGAAACGCTGCGCACGCGCTACAAGGTGACCAAGCTCATGCGCGATCACCTGGGCGACCTGGGCTTTTGGGAAATCGAAACGCCGTTCCTCACCCGATCGACGCCCGAAGGCGCGCGCGACTTCCTCGTCCCCGCCCGCCTGGCGGCCGGCAGCTTTTACGCGTTGCCGCAGAGCCCGCAGTTGTTCAAGCAGATCCTCATGGTCAGCGGCTGCGACAAATACATGCAGATCGTCCGCTGCTTCAGCGACGAAGACCCCCGCGCCGACCGCCAGGCCGAATTCACGCAGCTGGACCTGGAAATGTCCTTCATCGACCAGGCCGACGTCATCGGCGTCGTTGAGACCCTCGTTCAGCGCATCTGGAAAGAAGTGCTCGGCTACGAGATCGGCAAGATCCCCCACATGCCGTACGACGAAGCCATGCGCGACTACGGCTCCGACCGCCCCGACACCCGCTTCGGCATGAAGCTGATCGACATCACCGACCTCGCCCACACCACCGAGTTCGGCGTCTTCAAAAACGCCGAGATGGTCAAGTGCATCGTCGTCCCCGGCGGCGCGTCGATGACCCGCAAAGAGACCGACGCCCTAGCCGAGTGGGCCAAGACTTACGGCGCTAAGGGGTTGGCCGTCACCAAAGTCGTCGGCGGCAAGCTCGACACCGGCGTGGCCAAATTCCTCACCTCGATCGAATCGCAATTGATCGAACGCACCGGCGCGAAAGATGGCGACCTGCTCGCCTTCGGCGCGGACAAAACCAAGATCGTCCTTAAAGTCCTCGGCGAACTGCGCCAGAAAATGTTCCGCGACCTGAAAATGACCCCCAGCCGCGAGTTCGAATTCCTCTGGGTCGTCGATTTTCCGATGTTCGAATACGACGAGGAAGAAAAACGCTTCGTCGCCATCCACCACCCGTTCACCACCTGCAAGGACGAAGACCTCGCCAAGCTCGACAGCACCGACCACGCGACCATCGCCGGCATGAAGAGCAAGGCCTACGACATCGTCTGCAACGGCTACGAAATCGGCGGCGGCAGCATCCGTATCCACCAGATGGACGTGCAGCAGAAAGTCTTCAAGCTCCTGGGCATCACGC
>JBQCCH010000435.1:0-2459 GCA_051962375.1 Tepidisphaeraceae bacterium | reverse complement strand
ATGAAGGCCTTCTCGTCGGCGGGCGGCGGCGAGACCGCGCGGCAGATTGCTGCGGTGCTCACCGAGACCGGTGGCGCCGGCCTGTTTTCGGCGAAGGGTTGGCCCATGGGCGGGCCGGACGGCACGCGCGAGCCCACGCAGGAAGAGCACGGCAGTGTGCTGCTCATCCCGCCGCAGTATTGGGAGGAAGAACTGGAGGAGTTGAATGCCTGGCTCCCCGACGGATTCCAGGGCGATCAAGCGGATGATCTGCCTTACGGCATGCAAGACATCACGGTCTTCGCCAAGATCAACTTCACGCCCGATGTCTGGTTCTACATCAAACGCGGCCCCTTGGAGGGAAAGATCTTCCGCTGGGTGCATGATGACCGGAGTGAGTTGATTGAACCGTGGGCGAATGATTTGATCGAATGGGGAACTCGCGTCTGGCGCGAGGTGCCCGATTTGTTTGGCGGCGTTGTCCGATGGAATCGGGCCGCCACCCCCGACAAAGGTTGTCCCGCCAATGCCGAGCTTTTTCCGCAAACGTACGTCCTGGAATAGCGGCCGACCGATCTCGCCCGGCCCAATCCCCCATCGCCGCGAACGGCTCACACGGGGTTGCGATCGAACTGCCCTGCGCGGGCAAATCGCGGGGCGCTCCCTGACGGTCGCGGCTCGTTCCGCGGGCGAAATCAAATCCCCGTTGACAACCGTCGCCGGCAGAAGCGACGATGCAAAAGCGGCTACGGGAGCAATTTCGCTTCGTGGCGCAGGGGAATACTGCTTATTCGGCTATCAACGGAGATTTGCATGCGACTGTCTTGTACCGCTGCTTTGCTCGTCGTTGCCGGAATGAGTCTCGGCGGATTTGCGGCTGATCCCACCACAAAACCAGTGGAGTTCAGCGGCAAGCCAATGTCCGGCCGGTGGCTTGCCAATGCTGTGACGAAACCGTTCAAGTCTTCGGCCGGCCTGACCTATAGCTTGGACTTCACATTTAAGAGCGATGGGACGTGGGTCGGTGTCCAGTCGTCCTCTAAGGGCGAAATTGTGAACGCCCACGGGACGTGGTTTCAGACCAATAAGCTTAACGGTGTGGCTATTCTAAATGGTACACCATTTCTTCTCCGTTCAGACGGTGCCGATCTAGTGACCATCGACAACTTAGGTGAAGTTGTCACGCTGCACCGCCAACTGTGACACCACATAACCAGCCGCCGCCGTGGACCGGCCCCGCGTCGGGCGTTGTGGTAAACTCAAAAGTCCTTCAACGCGGTGCGGGCCATTGAACGTTGATCCGTTATCCGGCAGAAGTGGTCACTGCCTTATGCCGCTGCGACTCATCGAGCAACTTCTCGCCGATCCTGCTCCCGCGTTCGCGTGTCGAGCGATGGGCGATGACTCACGCACGGAAGCCTATCTTGCCCCCTTGGCTCACTTCGCCAACGCACCCGCTGGCCCGCAGCTGCTTGCACGCATTCCTCGGGTGCCTGGGTCGGAGGAAGTCGCCTGGGTTTACGCTGCATTTGACGGCGTCCTCCTTTACACGACCGATACACAGGATGCCATGACGGGTGTCGAACTCTTCCCAATTGAGCAATGGCAAGCGAGAACGGCGTCGATGGTGGGGTCTTGGATTGACGGTGGCTATCAAGACCAGGAGATGCCGTACGGGCGCGATGATTTTATCGCGTTGGCCCACTCCCGCGGCGCCAGCAGCCACATGCATTGGGTTGTTCGGGGGCCACGCGCCGGATCCATTTACTGGTGGGCCTGGACAATGCCGCCGGAGAAAAACACGCCGCCCGTCGCGACCCATTTCAGCGATTTTATTCGACTGCTGTACGAGCGTCCGGCGCACTTTTTCAACGAAGTGCTGCTGGGTTACACTCGGTTCTACGATGGCACGGGAAACGAGTGGATACCCAACCGCTATATCCCGGATCGAAATCACCCGTCGGTCGGCAGATAGGGTTTTTTGCGCTCGGCCGGCTGCGAAGTAATCCGCCGTTGCGCTGCACCGGCCCGGCGGGGGTAGACTTTGCAGGCCAGAGGCTCGCTTTCGGCGGCCCGGTCACTGAACGGTTTTGTATGATGCGGCCTACCTGATGGGCACTTGGACGCTCCTGGTTCTCGTCACTGTCACCTGGTTCCTCTGGGCCGCAGCTGCGTTACAGGCTCATCAGATTGGCAAGCGAGAAGGACGCATCCGCGCCGAGTCGGGTATGAGTGTGATGCCAGTCATTCCCATCTTCCCACTCGTCGCATTTGGATTGGCAAAAGGTGCAGACCAATTTGCATCCCCTTGGGGCACCTGGGTCATTGGCGGCTTCCATGTGGTGTTGGTCTTGGGCTTCGTCGTGGCTATTGTGTGGCAAGCCGTTCGGCACCGGAAGCTCCCGGCCGGCAAGCGGGTTGCGTGATGGCGCAAAAGGGAGGTTTTATGAAAACCGCAGTAACGGTCACGCTGATCATCG
>JBQCCH010000434.1:0-3491 GCA_051962375.1 Tepidisphaeraceae bacterium | reverse complement strand
GTGGGCGTAAAACAGCAGCGAGCGAAGTCCCAAATTCAGCAGATGTTCCGCCCCGACCCGGCCGGCGGCGCGGTGGTCGAGCAGCACGCGGGGGACCTTGAGCTCCGGAAAATCGTGCCAAAGGTCCACTGTCGGCACCTTCAATGATTTGACCAACGGCGCCAGTTCCGGCGTCCGCGGCGTGATCATCGAAAGCACCCCATCAAACGGGGGCGACGAGCGGAGGTATTCCCGCTGCAACCCCGGCGCGACGAAGGCCATCAGTCGGCTGTCGAGGATCCAGTTGGCTTCGCGCGCAAAGGCGGTGACGCCGGTGCGTCGTTCGGGGCTGACCGTCAAATCCATCGCCAAAAGGACGCGCGGTCGTCGGCCGGCAGAGAGGTTGCGAACCGGGGTGGACGGGGACATTGGCAATTGCCCGACCAACACGCGCGCGGCGAGCGCCGGGGCCTTTAGGGAACAGGGTAAAGTCCGCTGAGTAAAAACGCGACACCGATTGCTAAAATCGGCAACTAAATTGCCGAATGAGGCAACTCGCCCGCGCGGCTTGGCGTTAGAGTGTGAGGCCATGCGTTTTGCGGAGGTCGCTTGGCGAGGGTTCGATTGATGCAGCGTTCGTGCTGAAGTTCCGTTCCCTTTGGCTTTGCTCGGGCCGCTTTCAACCCTCACGTTTGCCACCCATCTTCATGAAGATTCAACATCCCATCGTGATCGCCGCGACGTTCGGTCTGCTGCTGGCCGCTTCGGCGCGCGGGCAAGGGGCGGCGGACTTCAATTTCAATTCCGATTGGCGGCTGCATGTCGGCGACGCCAAGGGCGCGGAGGCTGCGTCGTTCGACGATCATGCCTGGACGCGGGTGACGCTGCCGCACGCCTGGAATGAGGATGAGGCATTTCATGTCAGTATCGAGAAGCTGCCGACGGGCATCGCCTGGTATCGCAAGACGTTTCGATTACCGGCCGATGCGGTGGGGAAGAAGGTGTTTCTGGAGTTTCAGGGGGTGCGTCAGGCGGGTGAAGTGTGGGTCAACGGGAAGCGCCTGATCCTGAGTGAGAACGTCGTGATGGCCTTCGGGGTCGATGCCAGCAGCGCCGTCACCGCCGGGGCGAATGTCGTGGCCGTCCGCACGGATAACAGCTACGCCTACAAAGAGCAGGCCACCCATTCAGGCTTCCAGTGGAACGACAAGAATTTCTACGCCAACTACGGCGGCATCAACAAGAACGTCGTCCTGCACGTGAAGGACAAGCTCTATCAGACGCTGCCGCTGTTCTCGAGCCTGGGAACCACCGGCGTCTACATTTACGCGCGCGACTTCGACCTCCCAAACCGCTCGGCGGAAGTGGTGGCTGAGTCGCAGGTGAAGAACGAATATGCGGAATCGAAACGGGTTACGTATTCGGTCACCGTTGCGGATTTGCAGGGAAAACAGGTCGCGGCATTCGACGCGCCTCCGGTGGACATCAAGCCGGGCGAAACCACGACGCTCACCGCTTCCGCGAAATTGACCGGCCTGAATTTCTGGAGCTGGGGCTACGGCTATCTCTATACCGTCACGACGACCCTGAAGGTCGACGGCAAGATCGTTGACCGCGTGGCGACGAAGACGGGCTTCCGGAAGACCGAGTTCGGCGGCGGGACGGTCAAGCTCAATGATCGAACGATCCAGATGCACGGCTACGCCCAGCGCACCACCAACGAATGGCCGGCACTCGGCACGGATGTGCCGGCGTGGGTCAGCGATTTCAGCAACGGATTGATGGTCGCCGGCAATGCCAATCTCGTTCGCTGGATGCACGTCACGCCGAGCAAGCAGGACGTCGAAAGTTGTGACCGCGTCGGGCTGATGCAGGCCATGCCCGCCGGTGACAGCGAGGGCGATCCCACCGGTCGCCGATGGGATTTGCGCGTGGAATTGATGCGCGATGCGATTATCTACAATCGCAATAACCCCAGCATCCTGTTCTACGAATCGGGCAACAAGGGGATTCGCGACGAGCATATGCGCCAGATGCTGGCGCTTAAGCAGCAGTATGATCCGCACGGCGGGCGGGCGATCGGCGCTCGGGAAATGATGGGAAGCACCACCGCGGAGTACGGCGGGGAAATGCTCTACATCAACAAAAGCGCTTCCAAGCCGATGTGGGCCACCGAATACATGCGGGATGAGGGCTTGAGGAAATGGGCGGACGCATTGACGCCCCCGTTTCACAAGAACGGCGACGGCCCCAGCTACAAGGGGGACAGCGGCCTGGCCTGGAGCCGCAATCAGGATTCGATGATCGCCGAATCGGTCGCCCGCTGGTACGACTACTGGCGCGAACGCCCCGGCACCGGAAAGCGCGTGAGCGGCGGCGGCGTGAAGATCATCTTTTCCGACAGCAACACGCACCATCGCGGGGTCGAGAACTATCGCACGAGCGGCGTCGTGGATGCGATGCGGCTGCCGAAAGAAACGTACTTTGCCCAGCAAGTGATGTGGGACGGCTGGGTCGACATCAATCGGCCGGGAATTTATCTCGCCGGGCACTGGAATTATCCGATCGGCACGAAGAAGGATGTGCAGGTGGTCTCCTCGGCCGATCGCGTGGAGCTGCTGCTCAACGGCAAGAGCCTGGGGTTTGGAACGCAGTCCGACCGCTTTCTCTTTGCCTTTCCCCAGGTGGCCTACGCGCCCGGGACGCTGACGGCCATCGGTTACGACGCGGCCGGGCAGAAAGTGTGCGAAACCGAATGCCGCACCGCCGGCGCGCCGGTCAGCCTGCGGTTGACGCCGCACGGCGACCCTGCCGGCTTCAAGGCCGACGGGAGCGACCTCTCCCTGGTGGATGTTGAAGTGGTGGATGCATCGGGCCGGCGCTGCCCGACGGCCATGAACATGATTCACTTCTCCCTCGACGGCCCGGCCGAATGGCGCGGCGGCATCGCGGACGGCCCCGACAATTACATCCTGAAACGGTCACTGCCGGTGGAACTGGGCATCAACCGCGTGAGCATCCGCTCTACGACGCAGCCCGGTGCGATCCACATCACCGCGCAGGCGGATGGCCTCTCGCCAGCAACCCTGACGCTGCAGACGCACGCCCGGGCCGATGATCACGGTTTAAGTCCAGACCTGCCGGGCGCAGATCTGCAGAGCCCGTTGACGCGCGGGCCGACGCCCGCGGGAAAGAGCGTGCACCCGACGCGTGTTCCGCTCGGTATCGCCAGCGTTACCGCCGGCAGCTCCGTCGATGATGCCAAGGCCACGATCGATGACGATGAAACCACCGCCTGGAGCAGCACCGGGGCGCAGAAGAATGCGTGGATCAAGTACGAGCTGGCGAAGCCGTCAACGGTGAGCGAAGTGACGATGAAGCTGGGCGGCTGGCGGACCAAGAGCTACCCGATCGAGATCCTGGTGGACAATCAGGTGGTCTTCAAGGGCGACACCGAGCGCAGCCTGGGTTATGTCACGATCCCGCTCAAACCCACGGCCGGCAACTCCGTG
>JBQCCH010000433.1:0-16658 GCA_051962375.1 Tepidisphaeraceae bacterium | reverse complement strand
CTTGGCGGCATCCTGCTTCAGCGACACGTGCGGGGAGGCGATGACGAAATCGAGCTCTTTCAAGATCTCCTCGTCATAATCGAGCGATCCATCCACCAAAATGTCCACTTCACAACCGGCCAGCAGCGTGATGCCGGACATCTTCTCGTTCACCGATCGGATCGCGGTCACGTGCTTGAGCAGCCGTTCGATCGAAAGCCCGTTCGCAACCACCTGGCTGCGCGAATGATCGGTGATGCCCAGGTAGTCGTATCCCATCGCCTTGGCGGCCAAAGCCATTTGTTCGATGGTGCCTTGGCCGTCGGACGCGACGGTGTGCGAGTGCAGATCGCCGCGCACGTCGCCGCGAATGATCAGATTCGGGAGCTTCTGCTCGAACGCCAATTCGATTTCTCCCCGATTTTCGCGCAATTCCGGCGGAATCAGGGGCAGGCCGAGCGCTTCGTAAATGTCGGCTTCGCTCACCGACGCCACAGCCTTGATCGCCGGCGGCTTGCCCGTTTCCTTCTTCTGCTTTTCGTAGTCGGCAACCTTATAGAGTCCCCATTCGTTCAGCGTCAGTCCCCGATCCTGCGCCAGCCCCCGCAGTTTGACGTTGTGCTCCTTCGAGCCGGTGAAATACTGCAATGCCGCCCCATAGTGATCGGCCGGCACGATCCGAAGATCGACCTGCAGTCCGCTCTCGACGAGAACGCTCGCCTTCGTCGGGCCCTGCCCCAGCACCTTTTCGACCAGCAAAAAATGCGTGAAGGCCGCGGTGATCGCTTCGGCGTCCGCACGCGGCCCGATCGCGGCGACGATGTCCACATCGCCGATCGTCTCGCGCCAGCGCCGCAAGCTGCCCGCCACCTCGGCCTGCTCGACGCCGGGCAACTGGCGTACTTCCGACAGCAAGCGGTCGGCGATCGGCAGCACATCCACCAGGCCGCGCCGCCCTCCCGCTTGTTGCCGCAGTGCGATGCCTTCCTTGATTGATTGCAGCTTCTTGGGGCCGATGCCTTTAAGACCTTCCAGCTTGCCGCTGTCGAGCGCTTCGACCAGTTCCCCCAGGCTCGTGATGCCCCGCTGCTTCCAGAAAATCGCAATCGTCTTCGGCCCCAGCGATGGGATTTCCAGCAGCGGAATCAGCCCGCCCGGCACGGACGCCATGAGCTCTTCCACGTCGGGCGATTTTCCGGTCCGGACGAAATCTTCAATGATCTTCCGTGACGATTTGCCGATCCCCTCGATGCCGCCAATGCTCCCGTCTTCGACGGCCGCGCGGATATCGAGCGTCATATCGTTCAACAGGCGCGCGACTTTCGTAAATGCGATCGCCTTGAAGACGGGCTCGCCCTTGATCTCCATGACGGCGGCGGCGGTCTTGAACAGGTCGGCAAGGTCGTGGTTGAGCGACATGCCCAGAGTTTACGATGGCGCACTGGTTTCTGTCGCGTCCGCCCGCTCAGGCCGCCCTGCTCACCGACGCCGCGATGCCCATCAAGAACGCCGTCGTCGCATCGCTGTCCATCGGCCGGGCGAACAAATAGCCCTGCGCATAATCGCAACCCAGGGCCTGGAGGTGTTCAAATTGATCCTGCGTTTCGACACCCTCGGCCACCAGCGGCATTTTCAGGCCGTGCGCCAGCGTGGTGATCGCATTGAGGATCTTGTCACCCGCTTCGTTGGAAACATTCCCCATGAAGGTCCGGTCAATCTTGAGCCCTTGCAGCGGGAAGTTCTGCAGGCAACTGAGCGAAGAATAGCCGGTGCCGAAGTCGTCCATCTGCAATTGGATGTCGGCCGCGCGCAATTGCTGAAGCACTTCGATCGCGCCGTGGGCATTTTCCATCATGGCGCTTTCGGTGATTTCCAGCTTCAACTGCTTGGGCGACACCTGCGTCCGCCGGACGATCTCGATGACCTGCTCCGTCAGATTGGGGCTGCTGAGCTGCTTTCTTGAGACATTGACGCTCATGGTCAAGTGCGCCATGGACGGGAAATTGCGCTGCCACAGCACCAGTTGCTGGCAGGCATCTTCAAGAATGCGGCTGCCCAGCAGCAGGATGATGCCGGTCTCCTCCGCCAGCGGAATGAAATCCGCCGGCAGGATCGTGCCGCGCGTGGGATGTTCCCAGCGTGCCAGGGCCTCAAATCCAACAAGAAGCCGGGTGTCGGTGTCGATGATGGGTTGATAATACGGACGAATTTGCCCGGTCTCGACGGCCGACCGCAGTTCAGCTTCCGCCGTCAATCGCACGACGGCGGCATCATGCATGGCCTGGTCAAACAGCACGTACCGCGCTCGCCCGCCACGATTCGCCTGATACATGGCCATGTCAGCGTCGCGAAGCATGTCGTCGGGATTCGTATACTGGATGGAGTTCGTGGTGATGCCCACGCTCATGCCGCTGCGCACCTGGCGACCTCGCAGGGTGTAGGGCTCGGCGGCGGCGGCAAGCAGACGCTCGGCGACTCGTGCGGCGTCGACATCATCTCGGATGCCGCTCAAAAGGATCGCAAATTCATCGCCCCCGATTCGTGCGGCCACCGGCCCGTTGGGGTCGTTCGATGACACTCTGCCGATCGTGTCGGTACCGCGCAGCACGCCCTGAAGCCGCTGCGAAATCTGCAGCAGCAATGCGTCGCCCGCATGGTGGCCGAGTGTGTCGTTGATCGTCTTGAAATTGTCGCAGTCGATGAAGAGCACCGCAAAACGGTAGCTCGGATTCCGCCGGGCGTAGGAGAGCGAACGCGCCAATGAATCGGCAAACAATCGGCGGTTCGCAAGGCCGGTCAATCCATCGTGATTGGCGGCGTGCTTGAGATCGGCCACGCGGGATTCGACGACTTTTTCCAGCTCCAATCGCTGCAGGCTGACACTCGCCTTGTCGCAGATCATCGCCGCCAATTGCCGAACTTCGGCGCCGTCGAACGGCTTTCGGACGATCACCATCCGGCGATTCACGCCTAGTTCGCGGGCGATTTGCTCGGGCGTGTAATCGGAATATGCCGTGCAGATCGCAGCCTGTTGCGTGGGGGCCACTTTCCAGATCTCGCGAAGCGTCTGCACCCCGTCCCATCCGGGCGGCATGCGCATGTCGACGAAAATCATCGAGTACGGTCGCCCTTCCGCCAGCGCGGCTTTCACCTTCGCCAGTCCTTGCTCGCCTTGCGACGCCGTATCGATCTCGTAAATCGGCTGCTGGTCTTTCTGTGCTTCGCCGAACAGGGCCGATTCCATTTCGTCCAGCACCGACGACGCAGGACCGGAACCGGTTGTACGCAGCACCTTCCGAAAGTCATCGTGAATCGCCGGATTGTCGTCAATGACGAGAATGCGATGTTGGCTTAGGTCGACGGACACGGAATGCCTTTCGAAGAAACGCGAAGCGGGATCAAAAGCGTAAACGTGGCCCCATGCCCCGGCCCCTCACTGGCGACCGTCAGATCGCCGTGCATGTTGTGCGCGACGATCGACGAATGATGCAGGCCAAACCCGTGGCCGTCCGTGCGGGTCGTGTATCCGTGGGTGAAGAGCTTCGCGAGTTGATCCGCGCTGATGCCCACACCGGAATCGATGACCTGGATGCGAACGACGCGCCCCAGTTCTGCATGGCCCGTCGTCTCGGCGACAAGCGTCAGCTGCTTGACCGGGACGCCGTCCATCGCCTTGATGGCGTTGCTCACCAGATTCACCAGAATCTGCAGGATCAGATGCCGATCGGCTGTGATCGGCGGGCAGTTGATCCGCCGACGATCCACCTCAATCTGCGCCCGCTCAATCGCGTCGGCGTTGATCCGCAGCGTGTCATCGATCAGGTCACCCAGCTCAAAGGTCTCAATCACATCGACCGACTTCGCCAGCGTCTGCTGCGATGCCACGATTTGCTTGACATGATCCAGGCTGCGTCCCAGCTGCGACAGTTCGCCCAACATGTCCTGCTGCTCGTCACTGAGAGTTTGCGCGATGCGGATCAGGTAATCCGGCAGCATCTTGCCCTTGGCATCGGTCTGGATGAACTTGGCGAAATCGAGTCGGTTGTCGCGGATCAGCTCCGCGGCTTTGCCGAGCCCGGCGATCTTGCTCGACCGAACCTTCTCCACCAGGACGCCGGCCGACGTGTTCACGCTGTTGAGCACGTTGCCGACGTTGTGCAGAACGCCCGTCGCAACCTCAGCCATGCCGGCCTCGCGAGAGGCATCCACCAATTCACGCTGCAGTTTTTCACGCTTGCGCATTTCCGAGCGTGAGATCGTCACCACGGTCGCCGCGGCAATGACGATTGCCAGCATGACGCCGGCAATTCCTAACGCGCCGGCGCGGTTCCATGCGATGTCGCGATTCCAGACCCCGGCGTCGAAATCCACGCCCAAAGCCGCTTCGACCTTCCCGCTGGCGTCATACAAGGGCACGTAGGCGCTGATCCACGTGCCCCAGCGATCGGAATAAGGCTCGTCATCAAAGCCTGCCGCGCCGTCGAGGGCGCGCAAGAAATTCGGCGTCGCCTGCTCGTAGACTTCGCCGATCGCGGTGCGCTGCTCGCGGGGGCCGTCGTAGGTTCCGTTGCGGTCGTAATCGGTCTCGGAATCGACCACGAAGGCCGGCTTGCCCGCGGCATTGCGGCGAAAGGTGTAGATGTCGTTGACGTTCGGATTGACGCGTTCCCAACGAATCTCGGCGTTGATGAGCTTGAGATACGTCGGATCATCCGCAGGCGTGTCAAAGCGAACGCGGGAGTGCCCCAGCAGTTGCACTTCCTGTGCATAGGTCGGGGCCAGGCCCTCCAGGCGATCGCGAAGGGACGCCCGCTCACGCGTGCCGGCCAGCTCGGCCATGAGCATCGCCAGGCAGACCACCGAAAAGGCGGCCACCCACCCGAGGCGCGGCAATCCGCCATTGCCGGTCCGACGCAACCAGCAATGCACCGCGCTCGTGGCCGCGGTAGCCAGGATCGCGAAGACCCATAAATCAACCCAGTATTTGAGTGCAAACGCGAGCATCAATTGCCTTTGCCGGCGGGTTCGCGACCACTCACGACCCGCCGCTGCTTTCTGTCTATCGGATGAAACCCGGGATGAGTTGTGTCGGACGAAAAAACGGCTCCCGATTTTGCCCGCCCGGACGTATAATCGGACGCCCGAGTTCGCCTCGGCCGACGTTCCTGTTTCCGACTCCGTGCGACGCCTCTAGTTGTTGATCTCCATGCCCGAACCCATCGCAAAATACGCCGCTCCCGCACCCGCTTCCACCTTCACGCACCTGCACGTCCACACGCATTACTCGATGCTGGACGGCGCTTGCCGAATCCCCGACCTGGTCAAGCGGACCAAAGCGCTGGGAATGAATGCATTGGCGATCAGCGATCACGGGTGCATGTACGGGGCCATTGAGTTTTACAATACGTGTCGCGCGAATGACGTGAAGCCGATTATCGGACTGGAGGCTTACCTCGCCCCGCAGAGCCGCCACGACCGCGTGCAGATCGATGGCGAATCCGCCTACCACTTGCTGCTGCTGGCGATGAACCGCGAAGGTTATCAGAACCTGCTGAAACTCAGCTCACTCAGCTACCGCGAAGGGTTCTATTACAAGCCGCGCATCGACAAGGAAATTCTGAAGGAGTATGGCGCGGGAATTGTGGCCACCAGTTCCTGCCTCGGCGGGGAGATCGCCACCAATTTCATGAAGGGCCGGAAAATGGCCCAGGCGAAAGAAGTCGCCGAAACGTACCTGGAGATTTTCGGGCCCGATCGGTTTTTCATCGAGGTGCAAAAACACATCAAGGAGCAGGACGTCGTCAATCCCGAGCTCGCCGAGCTGGCCGCCAAGCTGGGCGTGGGGCTGGTCGGCACGAATGACGTTCACTTCCTCACCGCCGACGACCATCATGCGCACGATTGTCTCTGCTGCATCAGCACGGGCCGGCTGATCACCGACGAAAATCGGATGAAGTATCCGACGCAGCTGTACCTCAAATCGCCCGCCGAAATGAAAGAGGCGCTCAGCGGCTTCCCCGACGCCATGGAAAACACCATGCGGATTGCCGACATGTGCAATCTGGAGCTCGATTTCTCCAAGCGGTATGCCCCCGTCTACAAAGTGCCCCCGGAGAAAATTGAGCCGGAACTGAAGCTGCCCAGCTGCCCGGCGCCGATCGAATCACTGAAGGACGACGAAAAATACCTGCGCCAACTCTGCGAAACCGGCTTGGAATGGCGCTACGGCACGCGCGATGTCTCGGCGGAAATCCGCGAACGCCTGGAATATGAGCTGAAAATCATCTGCATGAAGCAGTTCTGCTCCTACTTCCTGATCGTCTGGGATTTCTGCAACTACGCCCGCGACAACGGCATCCCCGTCGGGGCTCGTGGTTCGGGCGTCGGGACGATGGTGGGCTACCTCTTGGGCCTGTGCAATGTCGATCCGCTGAAGTATTCGCTCCTGTTCGAGCGATTCATGGACCCCAGCCGAAACGAGATGCCCGATATCGATATCGACATCTGCCAGGACGGGCGTCCCAAGGTGATCGAATACGTCCGCAAAAAGTATGGCCACGTCGCGCAGATCGTCACCTTCGGCACCCTCGCGGCCAAGGCCGCCTGCAAGGACGTCAGCCGCGTCATGGGCGTTCCGCTCAGCGAAGTCGATGCGCTGACCAAGCTCATCCCCGGCACGCCCGGCATGACCCTCGACAAGGCGATCGCCGCCGTCCCCGATCTCAAGCGGATGATCGACGAAAAACCGCACATCCGTCAGGTCATCGACGTCGCCAAAAAGCTCGAAGGCCTCTGCCGCAACGCCGGCGTGCACGCGGCGGGCGTCATCATCGCCGACCAGCCGCTGGATGGCATCATCCCCCTCTGCCGCGACAAGGAAGAAAACGTCCTCACCCAGTACGAAGGCCCCATCGCCGAAAAATGCGGCCTGCTGAAGATGGACTTCCTGGGCCTGCGCACGCTCAGCGTTCTTACGCGCTCGGTCGATCTGGTCCGGCACGGCAAGGGCATCGACATCGACATCGAAAAAATCGACATCACCGACCGCCGCGTTCTCGACCTGTTCTGCCGCGGTGAAACCAAGGGCGTGTTCCAGTTTGAATCCGGCGGCATGCAGGACCTGCTGATGAAAATGGCGCCCGACCGCCTGGAAGACCTCATCGCCGCCAACGCCCTCTACCGGCCCGGGCCGATGGAACTCATCCCCCTCTACTGCAACCGCAAGCACGGCCGCGAAGCGGTTCCCAGCGTGCACCCCATCATGGACGACATCCTGAAAGAGACCTACGGCATCATGGTCTACCAGGAACAGGTCATGCAGATTTTCAACCAGCTCGGCGGAATCGAACTGGCGAATGCGTACAAGCTCATCAAGGCCATCAGCAAAAAGATGACCGACGTCATCGCGAAATTTAAGCCCGACTTCATCAAGGGCACCATGGAGAAAGGCGTCAGTGAATCCGCCGCCAAGGAAATCTTCGACCTCATCCTGAAATTCGGCGGCTACGGCTTCAACAAATCCCACTCCACCCGCTACGCGTTCGTCGCCTTCCAGACCGCGTACATGAAAACGTACCATCCCGTCGAATACATGGCCGCCCTGCTGACGTACGAAATGGGCAGCACCGACAAAATGGTCGAATACATCGACGAAGCCCGCCGCATGAAGATCAACGTCCTGCCCCCGGACGTGAACGTCTCGGACAAGGTCTTCACGCCCGTCACCATCGAAACCGGCAAGGGTAAGTCCAAAAAGAAAGAGTCCGTCGTCCGGTTCGGCTTATGTGCCGTGCGGGGCGTCGGGGAAAAAGCGGTCGAAAACATCATCGAAGAACGGTCAAAAAAAGGCGCCTTCACCAACATTTACGACTTCTGCGAACGCATCGATACCCGCATGGTGCAGAAATCGACCGTCGATGCCCTGATGCGCTGCGGTGCGTTCAGCTCGGTGAGCCCCAACCGTGCCGCCCTGCTCAATGTCCTCGAGCCCGCCTACGACGCCGGCCAGCGCCAGCAGGAGGACAAGCGGTCCGGCCAAGCCTCGCTCTTCGGCGCTCCCGAGCCCACCGCCGCCGCGGCCGCCGCTCCCCAGAACGTCGCGCTGCCGAACATCCCCGATTTTGAGCCGCAGGAACTGCTCAAAATGGAAAAAGAACTCCTCGGCTTCTACATCACCAGTCATCCGCTCACCCAGCAGCAGCGCTGGGTCGACAAATACACCACCGCCAGCACCCGCGAAACCCAACACATCAGCCAGGACACCGAAATCGTCATGGGCGGGATGATCTCCGGCGTCAAAACCAAGGTCGCCAAAACCGGCCGCTCCGCCGGCCAACGCTGGGCGATCATCGAAATTGAAGACCTCGACGGCAAAATCGAAGGCATGGTCTTCGCCGAAGCCTACGCCGCCATCACCGCCAAGTATCCGGACCTGCTCAAGCCCGATTCCATCGGCTTCATCCGCGCCAAGGTCGACCGCAAGCGCGAAAACCCGTGCCTGATCGTTAGCGACGTCATCCCCGTCAGCGAAGCCGTCGCCCGACTCACCACCGCCATGGTGCTGAAGCTCGATCCCACGCAGCACCCCCCGGAAATTCTCTCCACCCTCAAACCCGTCCTCACGCAAGCCAAGGGCAACTGCGCCGTCTATGCCCAGCTGCTCGATCATGAGTCCCGCAAAATCACATTGCGGCTCGACAAAGACCACCAAGTTCGCCCCAGCACCGACCTCATCGGCGATCTCGAACGCCTGCTCGGCAACGGCAATGTCGATGTCTTGGGCGATGGCAATAAACGCATGAAGCGCCTGGAGCAGCAACGGCTTTTCAAAGAGCAGGCCGCCGAATCACCGACCCCTACCGAAGAAGCCGTCCTGGCGGAAATGGACGCCGCCCTTGCGGAATAGTCGGACTTGGAACAATTCACGCTGGATGCCCCGCGCCGGATGACCTCGATCCTCTCCGTTATCGCCGCCCCCCGCCGAACGACGCGCCAATCGCTGTTGGCCGCCGCCTATTTCGCCGCTCAGCTTGCGTCGGCGTCGGCGATCCTCTGCCTCGGGTACCACTGGAGCCGCGCGCCCGGCGCCGCCTGGGCCATCGTCTCGGCCGTCCTCATCCTCTACCCGGGCATCACCCAATCCTTCTCCGCCGCCCTGCTCCGGATCGCAGCCAACCTCCTCGGCTCGATCATCGGCTTCGGGATCGGTTATTTTTTCGGAACCAACATCCCCGAAGTGATCCTCGCCCTGGTCGTCGTCGTCTTCGTCGGCGAACTGCTTCGGATGGACCTCGCCCTTCGCACCGCCTGCGTGGCGGCCGTCATTGTCATGACCGCCAACGACCACAACATCCGGCTCTCCACCATCGAGCGACTCACCGCCGTCTGTGCCGGCTGTCTGAGCGGGCTTCTGATCCAGGTCAGCTTTCGCCCGCTCCATCCCTGGCTGCCGTTCATCGCCCAGACCCGGCCCCAACCGCTGCCCGCCCCAGCCCCCGCACCCACCAAATGACCCCCGTCATTCCACCCCCGCCTCCGCCGCCGACCTTACGATCCCCAATTTTCGCAACTCCACCTGCGCCTTCGACGACAACCAGATCCGTGACCGATCGCTGCTGGCCCCCACCCAGTTTTGCTTGTCCAGGTAGCGGATCACTTTTTCCAGCATCATCGGCGTCTCGTCATCGCCAATCAGCAACTGTGCGGTCGGCATCTGCTCGCCCCGCTTGGCCAGTTGTCGCAGCAACAGGGCGCACCGGTCGTAAAAATGCGATTCCGCCGGGTTCGGCGTCGGATTCGCCAGCCGAATCCCCGCCACCAGCATTCGCGGCCCGATCATCGGGTACTCGTAAAAATTCCCCGCCTCCAACCCCTCCGCCGGCACCCCCTGCGTGTAGTGCAGCGCCCCCGGCTCCACGATCGGCTTCTTTTTCAGCATCAAGCCCACGACCCCGCCGCACACCAGCAATCCCACGATCGTCCACCCGATGAACCCGATCCCGCTCGATCCGAACCACAGGTTGAACAAAATCACCAGCACCACTGCCACCACCGCGGACGACAGCACGCACAGCGCCACCCCACCCATGATCCAGAGCGATCCCCCCTGGCTGGCGGAATCGAGTTCGCTTTTCAAGCGCTGCACCAACGGGTCGGCATTCACGGGCGTTCCGGACGATGAATCAGGGGCTGACATGCCCCCGAGTCTAGGCCGAATCCCGCCCCAACGCACACGCGACCCGTCGTAAGTCCCCAAAATCCCCCCTCGGCCGTTCCTGCCATTTTGTTTTTCACCCATCGCCCCAACCCCCGGCCCGGCCACACGTTCGCCCAATAAAAACCGCGCGCCAGTGCGACGGCCCTTGCCCACCCCGCCACACCACTTATCGCACGCAAAACAACCCCAACGCCCCTGCGTTCGCCCCCTTACGCAGTACGCAATACGCAGTAGAACCCCCGTTTCACGTCTTCACGTTTCACTCATCCCCCCCACCCCCCCCATCCCTTGTACCGCCGTCGCCCCCAAAAAGCGGCCCTAAAATCCGCAACGCCCCCGCATCCGCCGTCAGAAATACTCATGACAAAACGGCGCCATTCCCTCCGCGAACGCATTGAGCACCGGCAGCGCCTCCGGCCGCGCCACTTCGATCAAGCCCATCGCCGCCAGCACGCCCGCCCGCTGGTCGCCAAACGCGATCGCCGCCCAGGTCACGTCCGACATCGTCACGTCCGGCTCGGCCGTGCTCGATTTCGCCTCGATCTGCCCCGCCTTCATCTCCAGGCGCACCCGGCTCATCGGCCCGTCGCATTCGCGGATCCCGATCGTCACCCCGCCGCTCACCGGCGTCTCCAGCCGCATCCCGCTCAGGTACGCCACATGATCCAGAATCCGCGCCTGCATCCGCGTGACGCAATGGCACAGCGGCGTCGGGTGGTCCACCCGCCGGTGCGGCTGCTGACGCTCCTTAAACCACCATGCCACCGGCAGGTCGGCCGGCAGCGTGATCCGCGCGAACGAATATTGATCCCGCAACGTCCCCAGCATCCCCAGCAAGCGCCTCAGCGCTTCCAGCGAATCCCAGTACGGCCGATGCACCACCGCGATCGCATTGTGCCCTTCCACTTCCGTCCCCAAACTGAATTGCGACGTGATCCGATCCCCCTGCCAGTCCACCATCCGAAACCCGCTCTCCCCCAGCGTGCTCAGCCAATACCGCAGCGAGCGCGCGTCGGTGCGCACGTCTCCATGCGTCTGGGCAAACTGCCGCTCTCGGCACGCCAGCATCGCGTCAAAATCCGCCGGCTTGGCTTCGGCAAAGTTCGCTTCTTCCACCGGGGGCAAGATGCTCAAGGGCAGCGTCCAGTAGTTCTGCCGCTCCACCACGCCGTACCCGAAATGCTCATAAAAGCTGACCCGAAACGGCGCCAGCATGCTCACCACCTGCCCGCGCTCGCGCGCCTTGGCCAGCAGCGCATGCATCACGTGAGACGCCAGCCCCCGCCCCTCCACCTTCCGCCGCCGGTGCGATCGCGCCGTTCCCACCCAGGCCACCCCCTGGCACGGCAGCACGCGCCCGCGCGCGTTCACCTGCAGCGACATCGAAGTCGCCGTCGCCACATCCCCCGTCGCATCACTCAGGATCAGCGCATCGCCGGCGTCGAAGCGGTCATTCTGCGTTCGCTTGAGCATCGAGTCGCGGTCGCCCGGCTTTGAGCCGTAGCACCGCAACCGCATCTCCGAAAGCCGCTCCACTTCGCCCGGGCCGACCCATGCATGCGTCAAGGACATGCCCCAGACGATCCGGAAAGTCCTCCCGATTTGCAAACCTTTGGCCCCCGCCCGTGTCTAGGGGTTCGCCATGCGTCATACTGCCACACCGGGTAAGCCCGCCCCGCCGCACCCTTTACGACGATTTTCCCCCGCCCGGTCAATCCGTGCGGGCGGTTTGGTCGACATTAGAGATATACTCTGATGTGAGCGAAGGTTCGGTCGCCCGGTTCAGTTGGCCTGATGCAGGCACGCAGTCGAAAGGCATAGGTTTATTCCATGGTTGGCAAGTTCGCGTATTCGTTTGATCGTGACACATTTCGAGGAGCATTCGACAGTCGCCAGGCCGCCCAGGAGGCAGCCTTCGCGGCCCTGAAACAGCGAGAAGACATGCCGCCCGGCGTCTTCGTCGGCCAATGGTGCGAGCCCAACCCCCAGGCCGACCATCACGCTGATTCCGTCATCGCCGACATGAAAAGCCGTTGGAAGGAAAGCGGCGCTGAGGGCAAGTTCCTCGGCCAGGTCACCGAACAGCAGGCCGCCGACCTGGATTACGCCTTGGAAAGCACCATCCGCGCCTGGCTGACCAAGCACGAACTGCTCCCCAAGCCCACCCGCGTCCGGGCCGTCAGCGAGCACCGCATCCCCAACGTGCATCACGTGGCCGACAGCAATGAGCGCGAGACGTCCGTGATCGGCGAAGCCTGAGTTTCCGCTCGTCACCGACCCCACTCCGCCACCCATTCACACGGCCCCGCCCGGCACCCCCGGCGGGGCCGTTTTTCACGCCTTTCACAATCTCCCCAAATCTGCGGCGAATCGTCCCAAGGGCGACCGTCGACGTAGTCCCCGCCGCCAGACCTCGCTAGACTCATCCAACGCGGAATCTACTGCAGACCACGATGCTTCACGCCGATCCCGACCTTCCGTCCGATGCCCGGCCGATTTATCGGCAACCGCTCCACTGGCTCGCAATTGCCGTGGTGCTGTCGGTCTTCCCCCTGATCTGGATGGGCGGGCTGGTCACCACCCACGGCGCTGGCATGAGTGTGCCCGACTGGCCCAACAGTTACGGCTACAACATGTTCCTCTTCCCGCCGAGCAAATGGCTGGGCGGCATCTTTTACGAACACACGCACCGGCTGCTGGGGACGCTCAGCGGCTTCCTGGCGATCGCCCTGGCCCTGACCGCCTGGGGTCCCGCCCACACCGCTGGCAAGCGCCGCGCTTGGACGATCGCCGCCGGCCTGCTTTGGGGCATCACCCTGCTCAGCATCCTGGCCGCCGTCGGACTGCACCGGAAAACCCCCGAGGCCGAGGCCGCCCGGCTAGCCCCCCATTTTGCCGTCGGCTTCGCGTCGTTGGCCCTCATCGCCACGGTCGGCATCTTCTGCCGAACGCGCGAATCGCGCCGGTGGGTCCGCTGGCTCGTCCTTGGGGAGTTGGCCGCCGTCTGCGTGCAGGGCACGCTCGGGGGCATGCGCGTCGACCTGGTGAATGTCGAATTGGCCATGGTGCACGGCTGCTTCGCCCAGCTCTTCCTTTGCCTGGCGGCATTTACGGCACTGACGCTTTCGAAGTGGTGGATCACTGCCGCCGACCGATCCGAAACCCCCGAAGCCCCCGCCGGCCGCCGCGCCCGGCTGTTGGCGGGCGTCTGCTTCGGCGTCATCTTCTGCCAGCTCATCGCCGGCGCGATCATGCGCCACAGCGGCGCGGGGCTCGCTATCCCCGACCTGCCGCTCGCTTTCGGGAAGCTGCTGCCCCCCACCAATCAGGCCCAGCTCGACGCCGCCAACGCCTGGCGAAGCTGGACCTATCACCTGTCGCCGGTCAGCATGGCGCAGGTCTGGATGCATTTCACCCACCGCATGGGCGCGTTGCTGGTGACCGCCAGCGTCGGATTTTTCGGAATTTACACCTGGCGAAAGTTGCCCCGCGGCCGTGCGATCCGGCGCGTGGCCGCTATACTCTGCTCGTTGGTCGTCGTGCAATTTACGCTCGGCGTCCTCACGGTCTGGCTGCAGAAGCCGGCGGATGTCGCCTCCATGCATGTGGCGACCGGCGCTCTGACGTTGATGACCGCGTCTCAAGCATTCGCCGTTGCCTGGCGCGTTTATGCCCGGCAACATGCCTCGCGGGAGGTCGTCTCCGTCGATCGCCCTGAATCGGTGAACCTGGCAACGGTACACGCATGAACGTTCCTCCGATGAAATTCACTCCCGACGCCCTGGCCGACTTCGAAGCCTCGGCCGTCGACACCCACACGCCCGCCAGCGATTTCATGGAACTCACCAAGGCGCGGCTGAACCTGATGGTGCTGATCACCACGTTCATCGGCTTCGTCATCGCCCGGCCCGGCAATCTCAGCGGCCAGCTTGACGGCTGGCTCCTTCTGCAAACCCTCATCGGCACCGGCCTGTGCGCCGCCGCCGCGAGCGTGCTGAACCAGGCGTGGGAATGCGTCCACGACGCCAAAATGACCCGCACCGCCGACCGCCCCATCCCGGCCGGCCGCATGACCTCCAAAGACGCCACCCTCCTGGGCCTGGTGATGGCCATCTGCGGGGTCGCAACCCTCGCCGTCACCGTCAACGTCACCGCCGCCCTCCTGGCGGCCGCGACGATCGCCCTGTATGTGCTGGTGTATACGCCCCTGAAACGCATCACCACGCTCAATACCCTGGTCGGCGCGGTCCCGGGCGCGATCCCGCCGGTCATCGGGTACGCCGCCGCCTCGGGCAAGATTGACCTGGAAGCATTGGGGCTCTTCGCCATCCTGTTCTGCTGGCAGATGCCGCACTTTTTGGCGATCGCCATCCTCTGCAAAGACGACTACGCCAACGCCGGCTACAAGATGATGCCCGTCGTCGACCGAACCCTCACCCGCACCAGCGGCTGGATCGTGTTCTTCGGTCTGATGCTCATTCTGGCGAGCCTCATCCCCGTCTGGACCCGTTCCGACACCGGCCTCACCTACACGATCGCCGCCATCAGCCTCGGCGGCGCGTTCCTGGCGACCGGCGTCCGCTGTGCGGCCCTTCGCACCCGCAGCTCGGCGCGAGTCGCCTTCTTCGCCTCACTCTTTTATCTGCCGCTCATTCTCGGCGCTCTCATGGTCGACAGGCTGCTGTGAAACCCGATTGCCCCGTGACGCCTCCGCCCCAATCGCCTAAGGATCAGGCCCGGTTCCTTCAACCGAATCGGCGAACCAACGTCCTGCTCCGCGGCAGCATCCTGTGCATGGCCCTTGCGGGCATCGCCTGCGATCCATCCCCGCCGCCCGACACCACGCCGCGCGTCCCCGTCGCCAGCGTCACCGGGCCCGGCATCATCCGCGGCCGTGTCAACTTCAACGGCCCCATCCCGCCCGAAAAGCTCGTCCGCAATGAGCCCTGCTGCCCCGGCGCGCCCAAGACCCAGCGCGACGAATCCATCCTCGTCAATCCCAACGGCACTCTCGCCAACGTCGCCGTCTACATCGAGAACGGCCCCCATACCGACGCCCACACCCTGCCGCCAAAAAAACTCGACCAGATCTTCTGCCAATACGTGCCCCACGTGGTCGGCGTCGTCGTCGGGCAGACGCTCGACATCCATTCCAGCGACCCCACCGTCCACAACGTCCAAATCCGCCCCCAATACGCACCGGCCCAGAACTTCTGGATGCCCCTGAACCAGACCTCGCCCGTCACGTTTCAGCATCCCGAATTCATCCACTCCACCTGCGACGTACACCCGTGGATGAGCGCTTACATCGGCGTCTTCGACAATCCGTTCTACAGCATCACGCCCAGCGACGGCACATTCGAAATCACCGGCATCCCCAAGGGCACCTATACGCTCGTCGCCTGGCACGAGATCTTCGGCAAACTGCAGCAGACCGTTACCATACGCGACGATCAGCCCATCGACGTCAGCTTCACCTATCAACCGCCAAAACCCTAAAAGGCCCTCTGCGATGACCGCTCCGGCAACGAACTCGCCCGCCCTTTCCATCCGCCAGGTCGCACACCACTACGGCGATCGCCATGCCCTGAACGGCATCTCCTTCGACGTCGCCCGCGGCGAAATCTTCGGCCTGCTCGGACCCAACGGCTCCGGCAAAAGCACCCTCTTCAAGCTCCTCTCCACCCTCATGCCCCTCCAAACCGGGCAAGTCACCATCGACGGACTCGACCTCGCCACCCGCGCGCCGGCCATCCGACAAGCCGTCGGCGTCGTCTTCCAGCATCCCGCCCTCGATAAACAACTCACCGTCGAAGAAAACCTCCGCTTCCACGGCAAACTCTTCGGCCTTTCCATCCGCGACATCAAACGCCGCACCGCCGAACTCCTCGCCCGCTTCAACCTCGCCGACCGCGCCCATGAACTCGTCGCCAGCCTCTCCGGCGGGATGCGCCGCAAAGTCGAACTCGCCAAGGCCATCCTCGCCACCCCCAAGCTCCTCCTGCTCGACGAACCCAGCACCGGCCTCGACGTCGCCGCCCGGATCGAACTGTGGCAACTGCTCCGCGAACTCCGCCAGGCCGGCGATCTCACCATCCTGCTCACCACCCACCTCATGGATGAAGCCGACCGCTGCGATCACCTGGCCATCATCGACCAGGGCAACCTGCTTGTCGTCGACACCCCCGACGCCCTCAAAGACGCTCTCGGCGGCGACGTCATCACCTTCGTCGGCCGCGACCTCCCCCAGCTCCAAAGCGTCATCCAGCAGAAGCTCGGCATCGTCCCGCAATTGATCGAAGACCGCCTCCGCATCGAGCGACCCCAGGCCCACCTGTTCGTCCCCCAACTCATCGAAGCCGCACCCGGCCTCATCGATTCCATCTCCGTCGGCCGGCCCACCCTCGACGACGTCTTCGTCCACCGCACCGGCCGCCGTCTCCACACCGCCGCCCTCCCCACC
>JBQCCH010000432.1:0-3544 GCA_051962375.1 Tepidisphaeraceae bacterium | reverse complement strand
TATTCACAGCCGATCCGTCCAGCCGGCCGTCGCGAGCGATGCCGCGGGCGGCGGCGGGCGGGAGTTGCGGGTCTGGGAGGGTGTTGGCCGGCGTGGGTCGGTCTGGGGTGTCGGCGGCTCCCTCGCCGGCGGCGTCGGAGGGGGGGGGGGTGGGGTGCGGCATTCCGCCCGCATGATCGGCGGCACTCGGTCCCGGGAGCCGGCCGCTCGACTCGGCGGCGTCCGCAGGCGGCGTCTGCGCTCGGGCGACTTCCAGCGGCCGAGTCTCACGCGACCGCCCGGTCCCCGCGCCGGCGGCCGCCCCAGTCCCCGCCCCTCGCGCCGGCCCCGCCGAGGCCGGTATCACGCACGCCGCTATCGCGATCAGCAGCGCAACCCCCTGCCAACGAAGCGGATATCGCACCGGTAGCCCCGAAGGCCCGATCGTCCCGGCGTGGGCGTCCGCCTGCGATCTCAGGAGGGCCGCCCACGGCTCGTTTGAAGCGTCCCGCAACGCCCATGCGCTGGCGAACAGGTCATGGGTCGAGAACCGCGCATCCAGAAAAGCGGCCGCCTCCGCCAGCGTCGGCCGTCGGCGACACGCCCAGAGCACCGCCAGCACCGGCGCCAGCAACGCCCAAAGCGGATGAATCGCCCCTCCCCCCGGCGCAACGCCCCAAGCCGCCGCCCCCCAGCACGCCAGCCACCCCATCAGCCCCAGTCCCCAGCCCCAGGCGAGCCCGTCCGCGGGGCGGGCCGTCATTAGTTGTCGGCGCGTGCGCGACAACAGGAAGCGAAGCCGGCATTCGTCAGAAGCAACCCGCATGGGGAATCGTCGGTTCAAAGCAGTTCGGCGTCACGCGCGCCTTCGGCAGGGGCCGCGCCCCCCTGCGGCGCGACTATACGGCCGTGTCCGCCAATCAGTGGTGGGCGCGCAATTCCTGCACGAGTTCGGCCACGCATTCCAGATGGGGATTGATCGCCAGCGCATGCTCATACGCCGACAGCGCCTCAGCCGCTTCCGTTAGCGCCAGGTGCGCGTGCCCCATGCCCGCCCAGGCGCCGAAGTGGATCGGCATCAGCTTGACGACGATGCGGCAATCCGCGATCGATTCGGGGAACCGCTCGGCCAGGTAATGCGCGATCGCCCGCTGGTTATACGCCTCGGCAAAATTCGGGCACAACGCGATCGCCTTGTCCAGGTGCTCGATCGCGGGCTCAACATCCTGCCGATTCAGGGCTTCTGCGCCCCGGGCGAGGTGCTTGTTCGCCTCGGGCGTGCCGTCCCGGAACCAGATCTGCCACATCGAATGCTCGGCCATCTCGACGACCATAGGGTCTGTGTCGTGCAGGCTTTGCGTCAATTCGGGCAGGCAGCAGTGATCGCCCACCAATCCAGCGCACAGGGCGGCGACCTTGCGGGTGTCGGCCTCGGGGTGGGTCAGGAGTGTGACAATCTGGGAAGGGGTCCAGTGGGCGTTAAGCGTTTTAACAAGCTGATCCCAGTCCTTCGCCTGAAGCGAGGGCTTCACGCGAGCGACGAACTGGGAGGCATCAATCGGTCCCACATCACGCATGAGACCTGATTGTAGGCCAATCGAGGGGTCAAACACGCCGGGCGCCGGGCAAACTTGTAAAATTCTCAGGAAACGCCCTACTGCCCGGGCATGGGGTGGCGGCTGTTGACTTCGGACTGGTGCTCCGATTCGGCCACCCGCGCTTCGGGGGAGAAGGGGTCGGCGTAATAGCTGCGGCGCTTGGCGGAGGAATCGCCCAGCGGGGTGTAGGCGTACCCGGTCTCAAGCTTGTTGCTGCCACACCCGCCGCTCACCAGCGTCAGGCCGCACAAGGTCGCGAAGATCGAAAGAAGCAGGAGCGATCGCTTCATGAGCGGATGGTATAGCGGATTCGCACACCAAGTGCTATCACTCGCTCGTGCAGAACACCCCTCGCCGGGCCGTAGCCCGATTGCAGCATCGCCTGGCCCGGCGGTTTGACTTGATCGACGACCCGATCGCCGTCGGCCCGCTGCGGGTGCGCCTCACCCGCGTGGCCGATCCGGAAAAGGTGCTCGATGACCTGTGTGCCCGCATCGATCTGCACGAGCGCCTCACCGGCCAGCGCGTGCAGGGGGATCACCTGGGCCTGCCGTACTGGGCCGAGCTGTGGGAATCGTCGATCGGCCTGGGGGCGTGGCTGCTGGGGGCCGAGCTGATCAATCGACACGCGGAGAAACGGTTATCGGTGCTCGACTTAGGGTGCGGCGTGGGCCTGGCCGGGACGGTGGCTGCCATGCTCGGGGCCGACGTGCTGTTCGGCGACATCGAACGCGATTGCCTGCTATTTGCCCGCCTGAATGGGCTCCGCTACAGCCCCCGCGTGCGAGCCCGACGCGTCAATTGGCAGAGCGACGACCTGGGCGAACGGTTCGATCTCATCCTCGGCTCGGACGTGCTCTACGACAGCTCGCAATGGGCATTCCTTGAGCCGTTTTTTCGGCGGCATCTGGCGCCGGCGGGGCGGGTGCTGCTCGGTGAACCGGGCCGGCCGACCGGGGAAAACTTCGTCCCCTGGATTCGCCAGCGCGGCTGGTCCTTCCGCGAATACGAACAACGCATCGCCACCCGCCTGCGGCCGATCCGGTTGTTTGAATTGACCGCCTGAAGCGCCTGCCCCGACCGCCCGGTGAAAAAAATAACGCCCGACGACTTTCGCCGTCGGGCGTTATTGCTGGTTGTACCACGTGGGCCGTGTGGACAGGTTTGTGGAGCAAACCCTTTAAGTAAATAAATCGAGGACGTGGCACTCGGCTTTCACCGAGCATTAAGCCGTTCGGACCCGGTCATGCCGGTTTGCGGCGGGCTCAAATGAACGTCCTGGATCATGCGTATCGGCTTGCCACGTGAACAATCCAATCACGCACCCTGCAGTACAACCTTGCAGTCATGGTATCGGTCATTTTGACCTCCGGCAAACAGAAAGTCGCTCAAAATGCCGGTGTCATTTTCCCTTCATCTCGCCCGCCGCGCCCGCCGCCAGCGGCGCCCCCGCGATCGGCCAGCCCTCGCCATCCCACGTCAGCGCCCGCACTTGCAGCTTCGCGCGCCCTTTGTCGGCGACGTCGTAATAATGATGCACCAACAGATCGCGCTCCCCATCCCGCACCACCGCACAATGCCCCGGCCCACGCACATTGCCGGTTGATTCCAGCACGATCGTCGCATGTCCCTGCAGCATCGGGCGACCCTCCCGATCCACATACGGCCCCGTGATCTGCCGCGACCGCCCCACGCGAATGTTGTAATCGCTCCGGGCGCCCCGGCAGCAGTGGTCGTACGACACGAACAGGTAATACCACCCGTCATGCCGAAACAGGAACGGCGCTTCGATCGGCCCGCCCCCCCGGCTGGCCAAGGCGATGGGTTTCGCGTCGGCCGGCACGTGCAGGGTGTTGGGATCGAGCGGGTACAGCTTGATCCCCGACCAGTACGATCCCAGCACCAGCCACGGCTGGCCCTGCGCGTCGGTGATGAAATTCGGGTCGATCGCGTTCCAATCGTCCCCC
>JBQCCH010000431.1:0-2091 GCA_051962375.1 Tepidisphaeraceae bacterium | reverse complement strand
CGGGCGATCAACGCAGCATTGATGGATCTGGGGAATCGCTTCCGACTGCTGGTGAATGAAGTGGACGTCGTCACGCCGCCGCAGCCGCTGCCGAAGCTGCCGGTCGCCCGCGCGGTCTGGGAATGCCGCCCCGATTTCAAGACGGCCTGTGCCGCCTGGATTTACGCCGGCGGCGCGCATCACACCGGCTTCAGCTATTCGGTGACGACGGAGCACATGGAAGATTTCGCGGAGATCGCGAATATCGAAATCGTCGTGATCGACGCCAACACGCGCCTGCGGCAATTCAAGCAGGACCTGCGGAACAACGAGATTTATTACCACCTCGCCCCCGGTCTGGGCCGGCTGTAATCGGCGGAAAGGATCTCGCTATGAGTTATCAAAAACTGAAAGAGCAGGTCTACGAAGCCAACGTCGCACTCGTGCAGGCGGGGCTGGTGGTGCTCACCTGGGGCAACGCCAGCGGCGTCGACCGGGAAGCGGGCGTCATGGCGATCAAGCCGAGCGGCGTCGCGTATGACAAGCTGCGGCCCGAGCATATCGTCGTGCTGTCGCTGGAATCGGGCGAAGTCGTCGACGGTCAGGGCCGGCCTTCATCGGACACGCCGACCCATTTGCATCTGCTTCGGTCGTTTCCCACGGTCGGTGGAATCGTCCATACCCATTCCACTTACGGCACCAGCTTTGCCCAGGCGATGCGAGACATCCCATGCCTGGGCACCACCCATGCCGACAACTTTTATGGGTCGATCCCCTGCACGCGCGAGATGACGGCGTCGGAGATCCAGAACGATTACGAACTCAATACCGGTCGCGTAATCGTCGAATGCTTTGAGCAGCGGAAGCTCGACGCGGCCAATGTGCCGGGCGTGCTGGTGGCGAGCCATGCTCCGTTTGCGTGGGGCTCAACCGCTGCAAAAGCGGTCGAGAACGCGATCGTGCTGGAATTCGCCGCCCAAATGGCGTTGAACACGTTCGCCTTGAATCCCACTATCCAGGCCGCGCCGCAGACGCTCGTCGACAAGCACTTTCTGCGAAAACATGGGCCGAAAGCTTATTACGGTCAGGAAGGGTATTCGCGCAAGAGCTAAGCCGCGCTAATAACGAGCCCCTAAAAGCGAAACCGGTCGCACGCCAGCGCGTGCGACCGGTTTTTTGCATGGGGAGGTGTTCGTCGATGCCATGCTAGCGTCGGCTAGGGGCGCACCTCGCAGGCCGTTCCGTCGAACGTGATCGTCCGATCCGGCGTGTCGGCGGCTGCCGATCCGATCGGGTGATCCTTGCTGACAAAAACAATGTGAAACGTCCGCTTCGCCGGCATGCCCGGATAGTTGCCTGCGCGGGCGCCGATCGTCAGCGTGCCGTTTTTGTCATCCCAGGTCAGAGGGATGGTCGCGTACTGGCCCTTCTCGTAACCGAAGCCGTCGCCGGCGTCGTCGTAGAGGGTGAATTGCCCGTCCGCGCCGCGGTAGACACGAATTTCCAACGGCCCCTGGGGATCCTGCTCCGCGTATTGAACGGCAGGCCCGAGCGGGAGGATCGTGCCCGCTTTGATGAATAGCGGCAATCGTTCGATCGGCGCCGGCGCATCCAGCGTGGCCGCGCCGGGAACGCTCGCGCCCGTCCAGAAGTCATACCAACCGCCGGCCGGCAGATAGACTTTGCGCGTGAATTCTGCGGGTTTCGCCTCCGTGGGCGTTTTCCAACGCAGGTCGATCAAGGCTGCATTGATGTCCTGGAAATATTCGATCTTGATCGGCACGCGCGTCTGCGCGGGCAGCTTGACGGTGACGGTTTTCGTCGCCGCCGGCCGGGCGCGCCAGTCATCGACGACCAGCTTCCCGTCGATCCACATCCGCATGCCGTCGTCCGCTTCAAGACGCAGCGTGTAATCCCCGGCATTTCGGGTCAGCAGAAAGCCTTCCCAACGAGCGCTGAAGCCGTTCATCTTCAGGCCGGGGATGGGGTCGGTGCGGGCGTTCGCGCCGACGCCTTCGCGCTTGACCTTATCCCAGTTGAAATCGATGACCGGATCGATGCGACGAGCCACTTCCTTGTCGAACTGCTTGCCCTGGAAATAGACGGCCGACA
>JBQCCH010000430.1:0-6382 GCA_051962375.1 Tepidisphaeraceae bacterium | reverse complement strand
TATGTTGCCCTGGCAACGGGGCTGGCCGGCACGAGCTTTACGGACACCTCGGTCACCAATGACACGCTGTATTACTATGTCGTATCGGCAACCAATCTGGTCGACACCGGGGCCGACTCAGCCCAAGCGGCCGCGACACCCTCGTTGCCGCCGACGTTGTCCTCGTTCGACGTTAACGACGGCGCTGTGCAACGCTCGATGGTCACGTCGCTCAAGTTAGCGTTCTCCCAACCGGTCACCCTGGGTAGCGGCGCCATCTCATTACTGAAAAACGGCGCTCCCGCCGACGGCGTGACCGTCACGGCCAGCGCCGGCCCGTCCAACCAATACGTGCTCACCTTTTCCGGAAGCAGCGTCGTCGGCGGATCACTCGCCGACGGCTCCTATTCACTGGTCTTGAGCGGTGCGGCAGTGACGAACGCTTCGAACATCTCGATGGCCTCGGACGCGTCCTTCAATTTCAAACGCCTGTTCGGCGACATTAACGGCAACGGCGTAGTGAACGGCATCGATTACGGCGCGTTTCAAGCAGCTTATGGATCGAGCGCCGGCAGTCCCGCCTATGTCAGCGCATTCGACTACGACAATAACGGTGCAGTCTCCGGGATCGACTACGGTCAATTCCGAACCCGTTATGGCATCGCGCTATAAACCAAAGAATGTGAAGAGGCCGTCTTTTAATTGTCACGCACCGCGACACCGCTTTCTGAGAGAATGACATGCGAAACCGCAATATTGGCTTGACCACCCTCCTGTCCTTCATGATCCCGACCGTGGCGATGGCCACGCTGGCCCAGGCATCGATCGTCTACAGCTACATTGGCGTCACCTCAGGATCGGGATCAGCCCAATCCCTCGACATCTACCTGCAGGAGGTCGTCGACGGCGGCAGCACATCGCTGCTGACCGGCGACAAAGGGCTTTACAACGCCGCCTTCGCCGTCGCGCCGTTCGGCTCGTTGCCGGCGTCGGGGGCGGCCACGATTACAGGAATAACCGACCAAACGGGAGCGTCCGGTAACTTCGCCGCTGGCATCGCTTCGTCAAATTTCACCGCCTCGACTGCCCGCCTGATGGAAGGAATCAACGGAACATTGGGAACACAAGGACCAGTCGGAACCGCGACAACCTCCGGCGGCCAAACAACCCGCACTGTGCTGTTGGGAACCATCGCTTTCCAAGCCGGAACTCAAACGACAGCATTTCAAGTCAGCAGGTCCGACAGCTTCGGCGGAAACACCTTCACATCGCAGAGCCAATTCGATCTAGACCTCTCGGGCGCCGCCGGAGCGCAGACTTATACCGGAACCGGCACGGCGGCAGGCACGTTCCAGATACAAGCCGTTCCCGAGCCCGCAAGCCTCGGCTCGCTCGCATCAGCAGCGACGTGCCTGGTTTTATCCCGGCGACGCCGTCGATCGCATCGGCAACCTACTTGTCCATGACCTCGGCATTCGCCGGCCACGACGACTTTATCGGGAAGACGTGGAGCGACACGATTTTGGCCGTTCCGCCCTCGGCGAACACGGCAATCTGTTGCTCCTGCAGCGGCGCCAGGTACCAGCTGCTCATGGCCACCTTCCCATCGTTGGCAAAGGTTTCGATCGTGGTGCGATCCAGCAGCACATCGAGCTTGATCCGGCCGCCGACCGGTTCCAGCGCGGCCGTGCCCAGCGCGTCGAGCTGTTTTTCGCTGACATCGTATTGAACGCGCTGGCCGCGCAGAATGAATCCGAAGGTCTTCGCGTCGCCGGGCTCGAACTCCGCCTGAAGATGAAACGCATCGCCGTGAAGCTTTTCGAGCGGGTTGTCGCCGGGCTTCAGGTCGATGTTGTTCAACACCAGCGGTTCGGCGTGAAGCGTGGCGATTTCACCAATCGGCTGCTTGAACAAGCGCGGCCCCGCCGGCGTCGATCGGAGCGTCAGTTCCGCCGGAAAACTCATCTGCTGATTGAACGGCATGTGCGGGAAGCGCGCGCGCCGCATCCAGCCGATCTGAATCCGCCGGCCATCGGGCGTGTCGCTAAAGGACTGCACGGCGTAATCGCTGTTGCCGAAATCGACCTGCTGCACGTCGCCATCGGGCGTGAACGTCGTGCCATCAAAATCGCCGACCAGATAGCGCCCATTCGCCGCCGTAAACACCCACTTCAGCTTGGCCGCATCTCCATCAACGTGCATCGGGAAGAAGTCCGGACATTCGGAGCACCCCGGCACGGCGAACTGCTGAAGCTTGGTCCACTTCTTCATGTCCGGCGAGGCAAATAACGCGTATTGGCCCCGGTCGACGCCGGTGCTGAGGTCGTGATTGAGAAACAACGCCGCGATCCACCGCTTTGTCGGTTCGTGCCACACCAGTTTCGGATCGCGGTTTCCGCCGACAATGTTGTCGATCACCGGATTGCCGGCGAACTTGGTCCACGTTCGGCCGCGGTCGTTGCTGAACGCCAGGCACTGCGTAAACTTCTGCCCTTTCGATGCGGCGCTCGATCCGCCGGCCGCGGTGTACATCGCGACGAGCGGCGGGCGATCGCCGGTGCCGAAACCGCTGGTGTTCTTCCAGTCGACCACCGCCGAGCCGGAAAACATCGTCCCCATCTTGTCCGGCGTAAGTGCGTTCGGCAGTTGCGTCCAATGCACTAGGTCCGGGCTGACGGCGTGGCCCCAGGTCATGTTGCCCCAGCCTCTGCCGTTCGGATTGTGCTGGAAAAACAAATGGTATTCGCCGTCGTAAAAGACGCAGCCATTCGGATCGTTCAACCAATTTTTCTGCGAAGTGAAGTGAAACAGCGGGCGGTACGTCTCCTGATAAAGCGGCGACGTCATGATCGGCGGCACGGGCGGTGCGTCGGTCTGCGTAATCTGGTCAATGTTGATGTGACCCCACGACCCGCTCTCCTGATCAACGATCTGCAGCCGCGCTTTTTGGCCGATCAGTTTTTCAGTGCTCCACGTGTACCAGGTCAATTTCTCATCGTTCGCACCCGTCGCCGATTCGACGATTTTGTCATCGACGATCAGATTGATGCACGTCTTTCCCGAATGACCGCCACCGCCGATCAGAAAGCTGATAAATTTGTTGGCGATCGTGAACGGCGGCGAAGTGAGCGTTCCCTGGGAGATGTCCGTGCCGTGATAGCTGCTCGCATAGCCGCGCCCCTGGAAGCCGGTTACGGGTTTTTGGTTCGGCAAGGGTCGATCGGCCGGGCCGCTGCCGAACGCCGTACCGGTCGTTGTCCAGCCCGCAGACCCGGGCTGCTCAAAATCGGCGAATACCTGGTCGGGGGCTGCGAAAGCAGAAGTCACCCACACCAATGGCAAAGCCGCCGCGAATAATGCCAATCGGAACATTCATTCTCCCAGTTTCAACAGGCGCCAGTTCGGACAGGCCCCAGTTCGGTCAGGCCGTCGCTCGCAGAAAGGAGGAACAGTGTGCCGCCCCTAAGCAAAACAAGACCGCCGTGCGCAAAGCGCAACCCACCCGGATCACGCATCAATCCTGAAGGTTTGGGCCTCTGCGGGCGGCTTCCCATGGGAAGGATGCCGCTAATGAAATGAAGAGAAGGCGCGGTTGCCCACGCCGAGTATTCGCTGCTTCAAATTGCCGAGCCTCCGCACCATCGGAACGGAGACGAACATACGCGGTTGATGTGACGAGTCAATTCCGAGTGATGACGTTCAAGCCCATTTTTGGGAAAGGGCCAACACGTTGTTGCGTCGTCCAGGCACGCCGATCGCTGCGATGACTGCCATCGCAGCGATCAGGGATCCGCCCGACGAACGGGCGAGGATTGCGCAGATTCGTTCGCGGGGAAGGGCAGAAATCACCGCCCGGTGACGACGCGGGGAGCGCTTTACCAGGAATCCCGCGGATAGTTCGGATCGATGTACACCCCTGTCGGCGGGCGGGCGGGGTACTGGTCGATTCGCACCTGCACGCCGCGGACCGAGCCATCCGCGAAGCCGATGTTCATCGTTCCGGTTCGGATCGGAAACTTGTGGCCGCCCCACGAGTTGTACGTGGCGCTCAGGCGTTTCTCGCTATGCAGGAACAACGATTCGCCGGCGGTCCAGTTTTGATAGTGGAGCGAATCGTTCTCACGCTTGAATCGCTGCCCGCGGCCGATGACGCCCTCGAATGAGCCCTCATCCCAAAGGGCAACATTGCTCGCCTGCCTCACCCGCGACATCCGCCACGGCGTGGCGACCCAGTAGCCGCCATTCGGCTCCACCCCGCCCAGGTAGCCGTTGTACTCGTAGCTATAGCCGGCGTTGTAGTTGTCCGTCTGTGCATCCTTGGCCAGTGCGGGGCAGACGTAGAGCTTTGCCGAATCGATCGACGAGCCGCTGACCGTGTTGGCGTGGCCGCTCAGATATTTAACGAGAAACCCGTCGCCGCCGGCCGGAAAGATGTTGGGGCGGTTGTAGGTTGCATTGTAACCCGTTGCCGCGACGGGGGCGTAATAGCCTCTGTTTTCGTTCGCGTACATGAGCACGGCATTACTCAACTGACGGATCCGCGCCGCGCATGACACGGTGACGGCCGCCTGTCGAGCTTTGCTCAGGGCCGGCAACAGGATGGAGATCAAGAGTGCGATGATACCGATCACGACCAGCAATTCGACCAGGGTAAAGCCCTTGCGCGATTGTTGACCGCTCTTGCTGAAATTGACCGCCACCATACTAGCCTCCACTGCCGGCCGCCCGCCGACGCAAACAGACCCGTCGACGCAAACAGAATTGAACGACGCTCTCAAGGGCGATCATCGCCCACAGAGCATGCCATCAGAATACGGACGGCCCCGCCATTGCCACCACCACCTTGTGCGTTTATTTTTATACCGAATGCGCAAAGCAGGACGAGCAACATCGAGTCGGCTGAGAGCGCGTCCCGTCATCGGCATCGCCGTCGATGCCGCCAGCGCTTATGGCCGCGGGATCATGCGCGGCATCATGCAGTACGCGAACGCCCAGCGCCGCTGGGAGATCTACAGCATGCTGCGCGGCACACTAGACGAACGTCCGCACGCATGGCCGCGCTGCAATGGCGCGATCTGCGCCGGCGTGCAGCGGGAAACGCTCGATTCCATTCGCGGCCATTCGCGACATTGCATTATCTGCTCGGGCTCCGCCATCCACGCGGGCGAACGCCATGTCGTCTGCCTGGATGACGTCGCCACGGGCGTCATGGCCGCTGAGCACCTGGCCCAGAGCCGCCCGCGCAGCTTTGCCTTCATCGGTCTGCCGGCCTCAGCGCATTCGATCAACCGACAGCGGGGGTTCCTGTCCGCCTTGAAAACCGCCCACGCCGCCCGCATCGCGCCGTCGTTCGATCACCCGGGCATCACGCCAAACCTGAAGCATTGGCCGGCGATGATCGCCTGGGCGCGCGACCTGCCGCGCCCGGCGGCTGTCTTCGCCGTGGACGACACGGTGGCTTACGACTTGGCGGCGGCGTGCCTGCGGGCGGAAATCGCGGTGCCGGAGCATGTCTCGATCTTGGGCGTCAACAATGACGACCTGCTCTGCGAAAGCGCCTGGCCGCCGCTCTCCAGCATTGATGCCGGCTTCCCACGCATCGGCTACGCGGCCGGCCACCTGATGGACCGCCTGCTCTCGGGCAAAAAGCTGAGCAAGGCCGAGCGGCAGGTGAAATTGCCGCCTCTCCGGGTGGTTCGTCGGCGCAGCACCGATGCATTGGCCGTCACCGATCCGATCGTTGCCGACGCCCTGCGCTTTATCCGGGAGCACGCCTGCGATCCGTGCTCGGTCGACGATGTTCTCAATCATCTGGCCGTCAGCCGACGACTGTTGGAACTCAAATTCACGCGAACGCTGGGGCATTCGCCAAAGGAACAGATCCTCAGCGTTCAGATGGAGGCGGCACGCAGCCTGTTGCTTCAACCGGGCATGACGCTCCCGACGATCGCTGAGCGATGCGGGTTTTCCGACCAGTCAGCGTTCGGCCGGGCGTTCCGGCGCACCGTGGGTCGCTCGCCCGGCACTTACCGGCGGGACGCGGTGACCGGCCAATAGCGCCCAAGGCGCTGTATGGCACTGTCGCACTGGGCTAACGGTTTGGTTGCGACTGAGCAATTCCGCCTTGGCTCGGCGCGGTATTCTCCGGGCGATGGCGGCCGCTTGTGGCGGAGGAGCGACGCAGACCGCCGTCACTTTGTTGAGGCGTCCACGCGCCGGGGCTGTACGTTTACAAAGCGTCGCGTTCCGTCGGCCGCTGAAATTTTGCTTGGGAGCCACCGTGCGTCGATTGCGGGGTCTATTCAGTCTCAATGCCGACGTTTTCGATCTGGTCTACGGGCCGAAGGAACGCGAACAGATCGCCCGGCACGTGACGATGATCGCCCCGCCGATGACCGGTGAG
>JBQCCH010000429.1:0-2039 GCA_051962375.1 Tepidisphaeraceae bacterium | reverse complement strand
CCCCCGACCGCCGCGCCGCCATCCCCTCCCACACCGCGCGGCTGAAGTGGTACGTCGCCCCCAGGTTCGTGGCAACCACGTCGTCGAACATCGCCGCATCCGTCTGATCGAACGGCGCCAGCGGCGCGATGCCCGCGTTGTTCACCAGCGCCTCGACCGCGCCGTGCCGCGCCGCAATCGTCGCCACCCCCGCGCGGATCGCCGCCGGATCGCGCACGTCCAGCGGCAGCACCATCGCCTCGTCGCCGCCGCAGAGCGCTTGGGTCTGACGCAGTTCCGATTCGGTCCGGCTCACCAGCGCCAACGCGTACCCGCGCTGCGCGAGTTCGATCGCCACCGCCCGCCCGATCCCGCGCCCCGCGCCGGTGACAATCGCCAGCGGCCGGCTCATGCCTGGCCCTCTTCCACGCGCACCCGCACCGACATCGCATGCCTCTCGCCCGGCGCCAACGGCAGCACGTTGTCCACCGCATTCGCCGTCTCCACACACACAAATCCCGTCCAATGCTCGCTGCCCAGGTCGCTCATTTGGCTCGCACGCGTTTCAAACGGATTCCACACCACCGTCGATCGCGAATGCTGTTTCTCCACCACAATCCGCCGTCGCCAGCCCGGATCGTGGATCGTGCACGTCGCCGAGGTATTCACGTACACGCGGTCCGTTTCCTGCGTGAAGTGAATCGCCGGCCCTTCCTCGCGCAGCCGCTGGTTGCCGCTGGGCTTGTCGAGATATTCGGTGTTCTGCAATCCTTCCACGCTCACCTGCCGCACGTCGCTGACCGCGTAATACGCGTGCAGCGCTTCGCCGAACGTGAATGCCGACGTCCCGGTGTTGGTGATCTGCAGTTCCATCGACAATTCGCGTCCAAACCCCACGCGAAAGTCGGCCGAAAACGGGTGCGGCCAATATGGGCCGGCCGGTTCGGGTTGATTGAATCGCAGGTGCACGCGCCAGCCGGCGTCGTCGAATGTCTCTTCCACCAGTTGCCACATCCGCGTCCGAACCAGGCCATGCGCCGGCGCGGGAAGATCCGTCGCCAGCGGCCCGAACCAGGGCAGGCAGATCGGCACGCCCCCGCGGATCGCCGTCCCCGGCGCGAAGATCGCCCGCGGGCTGGTGAAGATCACCGGCTTCGCACCCGTCGGCTCCCAACGGGTAATGTGCGCGCCGTGCAGGTGCAGCTCCGCCTCGCACGCAGGATGCGTGAAGACGCATTTGCCCGTGCCGGCCGAATCGAGGGTGGAAGTCGCTTTCATGAGGTCGGTCCGCTGGGGTTGGTTTTCAGGCTGTAACGCACGCCGCGCCAAATGATCTGCTTCGTGACGGCAAAATAAATCGAGCGGGTGAAGATCACGAGCAACGCGATCGTGCTGATCGGCCAGAGCAAGGCATACCCCACGCCGGCTCGCGCCCAGCGATAGCCGTCCACCATCGCGATCGTGATCAGCAGCGCGTGCAACACCGCCGCCATGATCCAGATCGGCCCTTCCCACGCGTGTTGCAGCGTTTCGTAAATGCCCCACGCCAGCGCGGGATACACGCTCAGGATGCACAGCACGATGAACGCCGCCGCCGCATAGACCCGCGTGGCGGAGCCCTGGCTGGCGGCAATGAAGTTGCGCCCCCAGCCGCTGTAGATCGTCGGCCAGGTCGCGTACATGCGCGTGGTGATCAGGTCCATCCCCCACCCCAGCCGCGGCCGATAGCCCGCTTTTTTCAGCTTCCGCGCCAGCTCCACGTCTTCCCCCGCCCGGTCGTGAAACGCCGCATGCCCGCCGATCGCGTCGTACACCGGCCGCCGAATCGCGATGAACTGCCCGCACGCGAAGGCGACGTTTTTCTGCATCGCGTTATTGGCGAACATCATCGTGTACATGCCGCCGGTCGCCATCCCGCACAGCGGCGTCATCAGCCCGTCCCAGAACCCGCCGCTCACGAAGCGGGGCACGAAGCTGACCAGGTCAAACTCCCGCGCCACCCCGTTGGCCACCGCTTCCCGAACGGCCGTCGGCGCGACGATGCAGTCCGAATCGATGAA
>JBQCCH010000428.1:0-2161 GCA_051962375.1 Tepidisphaeraceae bacterium | reverse complement strand
TCCAACACTCCGATCTGCACCAACGCAATCAGCCCGGCCAAATCGTCGATGGCGACGTGTTCTTCTTTTTTCCTGGTCAGGCTCACATTCACCGCCCGCACCGCATCGGGGAGCGTGGCCGAGTGATTGCGCTGGAAAAAGCACTTCGAGCCGCGACCGCTCGGGCACCGGAAGAACGCCAGCGGGCGATTGATGACGTGCGGCAGCATGCGATCGGCCGCTTTTTCGTAATATCGCGCGAGATCCAACTTGCTGACGCCCTGCTCCGGGAAGAGCACCTTGTCCGGATGCGTCAATCGCACGCCGGCCAGTTCGGTTTCGCTGCCGGAGTGATCGGTCTTGGTGGAATGCGCTTTCGATCCCGCGGATTTCTTTGCGGACTGTGTCGCCTTGCTCAAGGGCGTGGCTGTTTCGCGAACGACTTCGCTGGCCGGCTTATCGCTTCGCAGGCCCATGAACGCCGGGTGCCGCAGCACGCCGTCGCGTGTCCAACCGGTGAAGCGCACCTCGCCCACCAGCGTCGGCTTGACCCAATGCGAGTGACGAATCTCGCGCCGCGGGGGCGGCACATCCGTCGGCGGCTTGGGGATCGCCAATTTTTTCAGCTGCCGCTGCATGTCGACCAGCAGCCGCTCGTCAAACCCAGTCCCCACCCGGCCGGCGTAGGCCAGCCGCTTTTTCGCGTCGTGATACCCGAGCAAAAGCGACCCAAACCCTTTGCGACCCCCTTGCGGATCGGTATACCCGATGATGACGAATTCCTGGCGTTGATCGCATTTGATTTTCAACCACGACGGATCGCGTCGATGAACGTACGGCGCGTCGCGACGCTTGGCGATGATGCCTTCCAGATCCAGCTTGCAGGCCTCCGACAGCATGCCCGGGCCGTCGCCGGATTGATGATCGCTGTACAGCAGCGGGTTATCGGCTTTCCGCTTACCGAGCAGGTTTTTCAGCCGATCCTTCCGCTCAATCAGCGGGAGCGCCGTCAGGTCCTTTCCATCGCAAAACGGCAAATCGAACAGGCAATACGAGAGTGCCGCGTGCGCATTGTCTTTGAGCGCCGCCTGCAGCGCCTGAAAATCACTCCGGCCTTTATCGTCGAGGACGACCACTTCCCCATCCAACACCGCCGAATCCACCGGCAGCGCTTCGAGCGATCGAACCAGCGGCTTGAACTTGGCCGTCCAGTCATGTCCGTTGCGGGTCATGAGCCGGACTTTATGGTTCTTGATGATCGCGATGACGCGGTACCCATCGAACTTGATTTCGTGCAGCCACTCATCGCCGGGCGGAATCTTGTCCGACAGCACCGCAAGTTGCGGCTCGAACTGACTCGGCACTGCCACCGAGTGATCCTGGGTCGACCGGCCGCGTCGCGCCTTCACGCGCTTGCCATCGCCGCGTTCGGCTGATTTTGCCGACTCGGTCGACGTCAGCTTAGCCTTCTTGCTCGTCCAGACTTCATCCCGGTCGTCGGCGATCTCCTGCATTTGCCGGTTCGTTTTGACACTGTGATCTTCTTTCAAAATGTCACGCTTGGTGCTGGCGAACCGATCTTTCACCTTGAACAGCAACCAATTCTTCCCGTCATCGCCCGCCCTTCCGTGCATGCGGATGAGGCCGAATTCGCCTTTGAGTTTTTCGCCGTGGAGCGTGAAATGCAGCTTCCCTTGCTCCAGGCCTTCCGTCGGATCGCCGACCGGCTCCCAGGTGCCGTGATCCCACAGCATGACCGTGCCGCCGCCGTACTGGCCCTTTGGAATGACCCCCTCAAAGTCGCCGTAATCGACCGGATGATCCTCCACCTGCACGGCCAGCGATTTGTGCGAAGGATCAAGCGACGGCCCTTTCGGCACCGCCCAGCTTTTTAAGACGCCGTCAACCTGCAGACGAAAGTCATAGTGGAGTCGCGACGCATCGTGCTTCTGAATGACGAACTGAAGCTCCCCCTTCTCGCGGGCGACCTTGCCGCGCGGCTCTGGTGTCTGCTTAAAATCCCGTTTCGCAACATATTCACGCAGTGCCATTGCAAAAAAAGAACGCGAGCCGGGGGCTGCGTCCTTGCCTCTCTATGCTTGAGTAAACTGGTGGTCTCCGTACCTGATGCATGGTACGACCCGATCCGGTCTCGAGCAGTTAATTTGTCTTTAGAGAGTCG
>JBQCCH010000427.1:0-3954 GCA_051962375.1 Tepidisphaeraceae bacterium | reverse complement strand
AGCGCGTTCTGCACCGACCTGGACGGCCATCCCATCAAGGCATCGCTGACGCACTCCCAGCCGTTTGTCAGCGCCCACCAGGAATGGGCGCCCCTGACGGTGGAACTCACCGCCCCCGACAAAGCCGCCTGGCTGGTGATCGATCTGGGGCTGCTGCAGCAATCCATCTGGCGAAACCCGCCGGCCGATCAGCAGGGGCTCTTTGAGCAAGACATCACCGGGCACGCCTGGTTTGATGACGTGGCCGTCGCCCAGGTGCCGCGGATTCGCCTTTCCTGCGACGCCAAGGGGAACGTCTTTCATCGGCGCGATCCGGTGTCGATCCACGTCAGCGTGAGCGACCGCATCACCGACGACCTGGTCGGCCGGCTCACGCTCAGCGACGCCGACGGGCGGCCCGTGTTTCAGCGGACCGGCGCGCTCGACTACACGCAGGCCGATTCCAGCGATAAATCCGCCCCGAAGCTGGCCACGCTGGTGTTGCCGGAATTGCCCGCCGGCTGGTTCCGGGCCACGCTCGAACTCACCAGCCGCGGAATTTCGGTCGGCAGCCAGTCAATCGACCTGATCCAGTTGGCCGACGACGTTCAGCAAATCACGCCCGACCCGCGGTTCGGCATCGTCGCGACCGATCTTCCATTCAAAGGCTGGCCCCAGGTGGCCGCACTGTTGCCGGGGATCGGTGCGGCTCGGGCAAAGCTTTCCATCTGGAACGATGCGGGCACGGCCGATCAATCGCCCGACGTTAATTTCGAGCGGGTTTTGGAGAGGCTGCATGACGCGGGCATCGGCGTGACGGCGTGCCTGGCCGCCCCACCGCCGAAGATGGCTGCGGCGTTCGGCGGGCCCGGGTGGGATCGCCTGCCCGGCGCGCCGGCGGAAACCTGGCAGCCGCAGCTGTCGTACCTCGTCTCCCGCTATGCCGGCTACATCGATCGCTGGCAATTCGGCGCCGACGACCAGGCCGGCGCCTTCGCCACCAATCCCGCCCTGCGCACCGCGTACGGCGCGATGCTCGGGCAGTTCAATCACCTGCTCGATCAGCCCGACGTCGCCATGCCCTGGCCGGCCTGGTTTGACCTGCAGGGCAAAGCCCCCGCGACCGTCGCGATGAACGTCTCCTCCGACGTGCTCCCCAAGCAGGTGCCGCTCTACATTCAGGACCTTGGCAAATCCAACCAGGCGTTGTCGGTCACCCTTCAAACGCTCCCCGCCCACCGATACGGGCGCGTCGCACAACTCCGCGATTTCGCCCAGCGAATCGCCTACGCGCTCAGCGCCGACGCCTCCCGCATTGACCTGCCGCTGCCGTTTTCGATCGAATCGAAGGACGACCAGATCGTCAATGAGCCGCAGGAATTGCTGATGGTCATGCGCACGATGCTGATGACCCTCGGCAATGCGACTTACAAAGGGCGCGTTCCGCTCGATCCGGATGTCGAAGCCTTCCTGTTTGATCGCGGCGGGCAAGGCGTGATGCTCGTCTGGAGCCACGCCGACCACGGCCAACCGAAAACCGTCCCCGTGGTGCTCGGCAATCAGCCGCGGACGATCGACCTCTGGGGCAACGTCTCCCCGGTGCTCCGCCCCAAGGATGACGCCGGCACGACCGACCTGCAGATCGGCCCGATCCCGCAATTTCTCGTCGGCATCGATGGCCAGCTCGCGCAGCTGCGCAGCAGTTTTGCCTTTGACAATCCGCTGGTCGAATCGAATTTCGAAGCCCACGTGCGTCGGCTGCAGTTCAAAAACCCGTACCCCATCTCGATCTCCGGCCGCCTGCGGTTGAAAGGGCCGCAGGGATGGTCGGTGGTGTCGCAGATGCCCAGCTTCACCCTCGCGCCGGGCGAAACCTACAGCGCCCCGGTGACGATCGAATTCCCCTACAGCAGCTTCGCCGGCAATAAATCGATCATCTGCACCGTCGAGCTGCAGGCGGACAAGCAGCAGACGTTTAAGGTGCCCGTCCCGCTGCGGCTCGGCCTCGGGGACATCGGGCTCGAAACCATGGCCATGCGCGACGGCCCGGACATCATCGTTCAGCAGATGATCACCAACTACAGCAACAAGCCGGTGGATTACACCGCGTTCGCCACCTACCCCAACATGGCGCGTCAGGAGCGGCTGATCATGGGGCTGAAACCGGGCGCCACGATCATCAAAAAGTACCGCTTCACCAACGCCGATTTCACCCTGAACGCCAAGCTGCGCAGCGGCGTGCGCGAGACCGAAGGCACGCGCATCCTGAACGAAGAAGTCGACGTGAAATAACGGCGCCCCACAGGCCCGAAGCCGGCATTATTTCTTGGCTTCCGGCGCGGCGGGCGCGGCCGGGGCGACGCCGTTGATGTTCTGATAAATCAGCCCGATCACCGCGGCGATGGCGATCGTCATCGGCATGACCATCGGCGTGCCGACCAGGCGGCTGTCGATGGCGTGGGTGTCGATGCCGTTGAACTTGTAGATCACCGCCAGGATGCCCACGATCAGCATCATCGCTCCCTGCAGGCTGGTGAACATGATGACGCTCGTGCGGAACAGGATGAACGAGAGCATCCCGAAAAAGATCAGCCCCATGCCTCCCCCCGACGCCGCGAACGCCGGATCCAGCCCGCAGGCCCGCCACAGGCTCATGCCGATCACCGTGCCGATCAACCCGCCCATGACGGCGACCGCGTATTTCATCAGCGGCCAGGTCACCGTCGCCGCCGTGAACGCGCCGATCAACGCCGCCGGCAGCGGGCCGCCCGTGTGCTGGCCGATCAGTGAACCGATCCAGGCGCCCAGGATGATCGCATTCAGCGTCACCAGCGCCTTGAACGCGTAAAAGCCCCAGAGCAAAAAGACGATGCCGGCCGCCATCAGGATCAGCGCGGCGGTGGTGTTCATCTCGCGGCACAGGTGCAGCAGATCGGTCTGGGCGATCCCGCTGCGCAGCGTTTCCAGGTCATGTCCGCTCGGCAAGGTGAACGTGAACGACGGTTGGGTGGTTGCATCCAGGGCCATGTAGAACCGTATCGACGGGAACCGCCCGATCGCTGTAAGTCCGGTAATGGCGGGGGTCGGACCTCCCGAGCGTGCACCGGCCGGCGGCCTGCGGAGCGTTACGCCGCTCGACTCCCCCTCCGCCCCTGCTACACTGACCGTATGAGCGACAAATCGGTGATCCAAATCGACGACGACTGGAAGCGCCAGGCCCAGGAAGAAAAGCGGAAGCTCGCCGAGAAAGAGGCCGCCGCCAAGAAGCCCGCCCCTGCCGCTCCCGCCCGGCGCGGCTCTACCGCCGAGCGCTCGCGCCGCGCGCTGCCCGAAGCCAGCTTCGCCACGCTCATACAATCGACGATGACCCAGGCGCTGTACTACCTCGGCGAACTTGCCGCCGAAACCGCCCAGCCCGCGCTCGACCTGGACATGGCCAAGCATCACATCGACGTGCTCGGCATCCTGGAAGAAAAAACGCGCGGCAACCTCACGCCCGACGAGCAATCCATGCTCGACCAGACGCTCTACGACCTGCGCTCGCGATTCGTCAGCGTCGCCAGCCAATTCATCCAGTAGCGGACCGGGATCCGCCTGGAAAAATCGGGGCTCAGGCGGCCAGGATCGGCTTCACCCATCGGATGAAGGCCGGGAAAATGTCCTGCGGTTCGGCCAGGTTCTTGTCCCAGCGCTTTTCGTGTTCGAACAACAGCCACCCGTTGTAGTTCACGGCCTTGAGCATGCGCAGCGCCGGTTCCAGCGGCAATTGCCCGGTGCCCGGATTCACATAGCGCCAGCCGTCTTTCATGGCGTGCGGATGGCTGGTGTCGTGGATCGCATCCTTCACGTGCAGGTAATTCACCCGCGGCCCGATCGCGGCCCAAGTCTGCTCGGGGCTTTCGCCGCTCACGCGCGACGTGTGGCCGATATCCCAGCATGCGCCAAAGTTCTTCGCCGGGATCGCATCCAGCAGCA
>JBQCCH010000426.1:0-4263 GCA_051962375.1 Tepidisphaeraceae bacterium | reverse complement strand
GACACGCATCCGTCCTATTCCACCGGCAAAGTGCACCGTGACGGCGGCCGCGCCGGCCCGCTGGGTGCGTCGGGACGTCGACATGGTCCGCAATCCGGTACGTCGGCGTAAGGCCCCGCCAATGACCACGGCGTGACCCCGCTAGGGGCCACGCCGTGATCGTGGACGTGGAGTATCATCGAAAAGGCGCTCAGTCTGCGACTTCCAGGCAGACGACCGACGCGATCGGATCCGGCGCCTGGGCCGGCAGCGAGATTGTCACTTGGTTGCCGGCTTGATCCACCGCCAATGCTGAGCGGGCGGGGTCTGCTAAGAGGTAGGCCTTCGTGACTTTGCCTTTGACGCCATCCAAGATGAATTTTTGGTCCGTCGGCCATTCGAACAGGTGAAGGTACAGCTTCCCGGGCTTTTGGGTGCAGCGCCATTTCCAATCGGCCTCAAACACCGGCTTGCCGGCCTTGTCCTTTTTTGTGTCGCTGAATTTGCCGGCTTCAGCGTCAAACGGCGTTGCGCTGCTGCCGTAGATGGCTTCACCATTCACCGCGAGCCATTTGCCCACTTCCTGCAGCCGCTCCACTTCCGGCTCGGGGATAGTGCCCGTCGCGTCCGGGCCCACATTCAGCAAGTAGTTGCCCCCCTTGCTGGCGATGTCGATCAAATTCCGCAGCAGGACGGCCGTCGACTTAAAGTTGGTGTCGTACGACTTGTAGCCCCACGTGCCGTTGATCGTCATGCACGTTTCCCAATCGCGGCCGGGGTATCCCTGCGGGGGAATGTGCTGCTCGGGTGTCTCGGTGTCTCCTCGAAAGCCGCCGCCGAGCCGATTGTTGACGATGATCTGCGGCTGAAGCTTCAGCAGGTCGACAAACTCGCCCGCAACGGCCGGCGTGATTTCCTTCCCGGGCGTATCAAACCACAGAACGCTGATCGGCCCATATTTGGTGAGCAACTCCTTCACCTGCGGCAGGGCAACGTCATGCACATAAGTACCGAAATCGCCGTCCTGCGCCTTGTCCCAGTGACCGCCGTGGTACGCCTGGCCGCCGGGGTGGTGCCAGTCCTGATACTGCGAGTAATAGACGCCGAACTTGATCCCGGCCTTCGCGCAGGCGGCCGCCAGTTCCTGGATCGGGTCGCGCTTGAACGGCGTGGCGTCATAAATGTTGAACGGGCTGGCGGCACTGTGGAACATCGCGAAGCCGTCATGGTGCTTGGAGGTGATCACCATGTATTTCATGCCCGCCGCTTTCGCCAGTGCAACCCACGCGTCGGCATTAAACTTCGTGGGGTTAAATTGCTTGGCATAATCGGCGTAGGTGGCGACGGGGATCTTCGCATTGTTCATGATCCATTCGCCGATGCTGGGAATCTTCTTCCCTTCATAAGTGCCGGCAGGAACGGAATAAATGCCCCAATGGATGAACATCCCAAACTTCGCCGCCCGCCACCAGGCCATGCGGGCTTCGTGTTGCTCCGGCGTCTCCTGCCGAGAAACATCCGCCGGCGCGGTTGTGGGCACCGGTTGCGCCAATCCCAGTCCGCCGCTCGCCAGAAGGCTCAAGAGTCCCAAGGTCGATCCCAGTTTCATAACCATCCTCCGTCCGTGACCAGTGACCCCCTGACATAGGTTAGATATACCGGGCTAGCCCTCGTTTGTTGAGACCGGCCAGATTTTTCCGCGCCGCCGCCACCAGATCGATGGCCGCCCCGGGCCGGCGTCGGTCGCGTCTCCAGCCGACCGTGATTGAGCGTCTCGGCCGATTCCGCTCCAGGCGCAGCACCCGCATCCCCGGGTCGGCCATCGTCGCCAGCGCCATTTCCGGAACCAACGAGATGCCGATTCCCGTCCGCACCAATTCCAGGATCGTCATCAACTGCGTCGAGCGGCAGACGACCCGTCGCCCCCATCCGCGGGCCGAACAAAAACCTTCGATCTGCCGGCCGAGGCAATGCATCTCGTCCAGCACAATCGTCGGCTCCCGCTTCAATTGCTCGGGCAGCAGCCGGCCCTTCCACCGCGAGCCGGGCGGCGTGATGACGAGCAACTCTTCTTCGCCCAGCGGCTCGGTGTCCAATAGCGGATGGTCGATCGCCGTGCCGAAAAACGCGCAATCGAGCTCACCCCCCACCAACGCATCGATCAGCCGCTCCGTCAGATCTTCTCGAATCGAGACATCGCACGCGGGTCGAGATTTGCGGAGTTGCACCAGCGCGTCGGGCAACAGGTACGGGGCGATCGTCGGAATCGCGCCAATCGAAAGCGAGCCGGCTCCCTGGTCGATGTCCTGCCGCAGCCCACGGGTCACCTCTCCCACCTCCGCCAGAATGCGCCGTGCCCGCGGCAGAAAAGCACGCCCCGCGTCGGTCAGGAGCATGCCCCGCCCCACGCGGTCAAACAGGACCAGCCGCAATTCGCGTTCAAGCTTCTGCAACTGCTGGCTCAATGACGGCTGCGCCACGCCGCACCGCTGGGCGGCGCGCGTCATCGATCGGCACTCCGCGATCGCCACCACGTATTCCAACTGGCTGATTTCCATAGCTGTAGCCTATCGAATTGATCCAAGAATGATATTGGACACCTATCGCCTATCCGAATACTTTGCTGGGCCTTACAGGAGAATATCAATGAGCGACAAATGTCCCGTGCTGACGACTTCGACCGGCGCCCCCATCGGCGTGCAGCAGGCCCTCACCGCCGGCCCGCGCGGCCCGCTGCTGATGCAGGACGTGCAACTGCTGGAGCAGATGCAGCACTTCAACCGTGAGCGCATCCCCGAACGCGTCGTGCATGCCAAGGGTTCCGGCGCATTCGGCACGTTTACCGTCACGCATGACATCAGCCGCTACACCAAGGCCAAGTTCCTAAGCGAAGTGGGGAAAAAGACCGAAGTGTTTCTCCGCTTCAGCACCGTCGCCGGCGAGAAAGGCGCCGCCGACGCCGAGCGCGATGTTCGCGGTTTTGCCGTCAAGTTCTACACCGAAGAAGGCAACTGGGATCTGGTCGGCAATAACACGCCCGTCTTTTTCGTCCGCGATCCGTACAAGTTCGCCAACTTCATCCACACGCAGAAGCGGCACCCCCAGACGAACCTCCGCGACGCCGACATGCAATGGGATTTCTGGAGCCAATGCCCCGAGTGCCTGCATCAGATCACGATTCTGTTTTCCGATCGCGGCATTCCCGCGAGCTATCGCCATTTGAACGGTTACGGCAGCCACACCTATTCGTTCATCAATGCGGCCGGCGAGCGGGTCTGGTGCAAGTTCCACTTCAAGACGCAGCAAGGCATCAAGAACATGACCGACGCCGACGCCGCCAAAGCTATCGGGGAAGATCGGGAAACCCACCAGCGCGACCTCTTCAACGCGATCGCCAACGGCGATTTCCCGAAATGGAACGTGAAGGTGCAGGTGATGACCCAAAGCCAGGCCGACAGCTTCCGCTGGAATCCGTTTGACCTGACCAAGGTCTGGCCGCACGGGGCGTTTCCGCTGATCGATGTGGGCGTGCTGGAATTGAACCGCAACCCCGAGAATTATCACGCCGACGTGGAGCAGGCCGCGTTTAAGCCGAGCGCTTTGGTTCCGGGCATTGGCAGCAGCCCCGACAAAATGCTGCAGGCCCGCCTGATGAGCTATGCCGACACGCACCTGCACCGGCTCGGCGTGAACCACCAGCAAATCCCGGTCAACGCCCCCCGCTGCCCCGTAATGAACTACATGCGCGACGGCCAGGCCGTGATCGGCAACGGCGGCGCCGCGCCGAACTATTGGCCCAACAGCCTGGCGAACACGCCCAAGCCCGATGCCGCTTTCGCGGATCCGGCATGGAATCTCGGGCAGGCGACGGTCGACCGATTCGATTCAACGAAAGACCACGACGACTTCACGCAGGCGGGCAATCTGTATCGCATGTTCGATGCCGAGCACCGCGATCGGCTCACCAGCCGCATGGCCAGCGGTCTTCGCCAGGCGCGAAAGGAAGTGCAACACCTGATGCTGTGCCACTTCTTCCGCACCGACCCGGACTTCGGCCGCCGAATGGCGGAGAAGCTGGAAATCGACGTCAGCCAGCTGCAGCACGACGCCGCCGGCCCGCGCGATCTGCAGCCAGTCAACGCCTGATCGGGCAGCCGCGTGATCCAACTCCCGGCGGGGGGGGCCCCCACGAACACCCCCCCACCCCGGTGGTTTTTTTAAAAAGAGACCCACAAAAAAAAAAAAAAAACCCCCTCGTCTTTTATTTTTTGTTACCGGTAGTTA
>JBQCCH010000425.1:0-2482 GCA_051962375.1 Tepidisphaeraceae bacterium | reverse complement strand
CCGCCGAGCAGATGATCCGTCGCTTCGCCCATCTCATTCGCGCGAATCCGAACCTGGATGACGCCACCAAATTGTGCCTTCACATTCGCCCGCGCACCGAAAAGCCCAAGGCCCTGCGCTGCCCGAAAGAAGCGCCCGAGCTGCGCTTCGTGCGGGCGCACCACGAAGGCAGCGGCGCCGCGCCGATGCACGAGTTGAGTTTTTACGCCAATGACGGATCGAGCAAACCCGCCGGCGCGGTGCGGGTGGAGCTCTTCGTCGATCTGATCCCGCCCGATGAACCCGTGCCCGCGCACCCCGGTGCGACGTCGAACAGTCGGCCGTGGTACTTGCGCTCCTACACGCGGTCGCCGATCAAGCTCAATCCGCCGATGGCGAACGTGCCGATGCGCGTCGTCTACTGGGCGCGCTGGGCGGATTCGGTCGGGAACGTCGGCCCCTTCAGCAAGACCGCGGTCGGCTGGATTGAAGGGGGCACGCATCACCTGATGTTCCCGGGCAATCTCCCCGGCAAGCCGCGCGCCGAGGTGATGCGCATCGAGGCAGCCGCCCCGCAGGCGCGCGAAGAACGGTATCGCGTGGCGCTGCTCGAAGTGCAATATCAAACCTTCATTCCGCCCGCCCTGCCCGAACCCGCGCCGCAGGCTACGCCCCTGCTGGAAACCGCGGACATCGACCAGGCCGCCTAAGCCGACGCTCCTAGGGCTGTAGGAATTCGCCTGTCGTCGCGATGCGGAGCGCGTCGCGCGAAATTATTTTCTTGTTCTTTCTCCGGTCGCATCGCTTTAATCATCGACGACGTTTCGAGCAGACCTGGCCCCGATCGGGTGAACGCCCACGCACGGCAAGCCCCCATGCTCACGACTCCGGCCGGCCAATCTCCGTCGTAAGCCCGCAGATTCATCGGGGGTCGATTCTTCAATCACGCGCCGGGGAAAAGGAATGCCATGCTCAGCAGACGCTCATTCCTGCGTTGGTCTGCCGGCGCTGCCGCCACCGCGCTCGCCGCAACCCCGCGCGAAACCCCCGCCGCCCCGCCCGCGATGCATCGGCCGATCCTGATGAACCACCTGGGCTTCCGCCCGAAGGGGACCAAGCGATTCCTGATCGTAGACGCAGCGGCGGAGTTCACCGTCATCAATCCCGCGTCCGGCGCGATCTGCTTCGCGGGAAAGACCACGCACCGCGCCGGCGATTTCGGCCCGTTCACCGCCGGCGATTTCACGTCGTTCACCACGCCCGGCACCTACGTGCTCCGCTGCGGCGGCGCGACGTCCGCACCCTTCATCATCGGGACCGACGTTTATCTCGACCTGGTCCGCAATATGCTCCGCTACTTCCAAATGCAACGCTGCGGCGACAGCGGCACGGGCTACCACAGCCCGTGTCACCTGGATGATGGCATTCGCGACGACAACGGCCAGCGCCTGACCGTCACCGGCGGGTGGCATGACGCGTGCGATGTCCGCAAATGGGTGTCGGCCACGATCTATGGGATGATCGGCCTGGCGCGCGTGCTGCAGCTGGATGCGCAACATCAGCTCGATCGCGCGGCATTTCTCGACGAGCTGCGATGGGGCAATCGCTACTTCCTGGCGATGCAGGAACCGGCAGGCTACGTCATGGACTGGTGCGGCGGGGATACGGGGAACCACTTCACAGACAATCAGCCGAACACCGCGGACGATCGACGCATCCGAACGGCCGCCTGCGAGCAGCCGGCGCAATATCAGTTCATCCTCGCCCAGGCACTGGCGGCCGAGGCGTTCCGAAGCGCGATGCCCGATGAAGCCGACCACTGCCTCGAAGCCGCCCGGCGGTGCCTGTCATGGTGCGAAGGCCAACGCCGCGATCGCGCGATGACCCACGCGGCGGCCGTCTCCGCGATCCTCGCGCTCTATCGCACGACCTCCGACAAACGCCTGCTGCCGATGATCGAAAAGCACCTCGCCCTGTTGATCGAGCTGCAAGCCCTCGGCACGGCAAAGCAGCCGGGCGGGTATTTCTTTCGCGATTCATCGCATGCCGAGCCGTTGCGCGACATCGCCGATGGCAATCTGCCGCTCATCGCGCTGAGCGAAGCGGTGCTGGCCTTCCCCGATCACCCTGACGCCGGCCGTCGCCGCGCGACCTTGCGACGGCATGTCGATCATCTCGCGGAAATGAGCCGCCGCGGCGCCTTCGACACGATTCCGTTCGGGCTCTACGTCAACGCGGATCCCGGCGGGGATCGGCGGATCGGCGACTCTTGGTATCGCTGGTTCATGAAGCCCGGCCACGACCAGCAGAATGATGACTGGTGGGTCGGCATCAACGCGCATCTGGCATCCAACGGCGTGGGGCTGACGCTGGCATCGCAAGCGCTCGGCGATGCGAGCCTGACCGCGCTCGCCCAGCGCCAGTTCGACTGGATCCTGGGCAGCAATCCGTTCGACTGCAGCACCGTCACCGGCGCGGGCCGAAATCAGCCCGCCCTGTTTCG
>JBQCCH010000424.1:0-5363 GCA_051962375.1 Tepidisphaeraceae bacterium | reverse complement strand
CGAATTCTGGGTCGGCAACATCGGCGGCAACGGCACGCTGAACATCCAGGACACCGCAAGCCTGACGGTTAACGACTGGCTTGCCGTCGGTCGAGCAAGCGGCGCCAGCATCGGCGTGTTGAATCTGTCGGGCGGCACGCTCACGAAGCAGGGGAATAATTACCTCGCGATCGGTTCCGGCGGCACTGGCACGCTCAACCAGACGGGCGGCACGCTGACGTCCACCGGAACGCGCATCGGCGAAGCCAGTAACGGGACGGCAAACCTCAGCGGCGGTTCCGCGACCTTCACCGGCGAATTCAGCCTGGGGTATGCAAACAATGTCGTCGGCACGTTGAACATCAGCAACAACGCGAACGTCACCGTGCCGGACGTCGTCTTCGGCGTGACGGGTACCGGCACCGGCGGCGGGGCGATCAACCTGAATGGCGGCACGCTCACCGGCTCCAGCTTCACGGCCGGGGCGACCAGCACCGGGTCTCGAACCGTCAAGTTCAACGGCGGCACGCTTCGACCGTCTGCGGATTCGACCAACTTCATCGGCGCGAAGATCACCGGCATCGTGTCGACGGGCGGCGCCAACATCGATACCAATGCTCATGCGATCACGGTCAATGGCGCTCTAACCCACGATTCCACGCTCAGCGGTGCAGACGGTGGCCTGACGGTCACCGGCGGCGGTACGTTGACGCTGGCTGGCGTGAATACGTACAACGGAGCGACCGCCGTCAACAGCGGTTCGTTGGCCGTTACTTCCACGGGCGTGATCAACACCAGCACGCTGAACAGCGCAACGGCGATCAGCAACAACGGCGTGATTACCACCAACGCCGGCGGGAGCATCAACTCCATTACCGGCACGGGCACGCTCAACGTCGCCGGCGGCACACTGGCTCTTTCGAACCCGACGCTGGGCACGATCAACAGCCAATCGGCCATCAATTTCTCCGGCAACGGTGTCTTGGATATCCACAAGAACCAGATCCAAGTCTCGGGCAACCAGTACGCGGCATTGGCGGCCAACTATGTTGCCGGGCAGCTGAAGAGCAGTGATGCTCAATTGAACGCGTCCAGCCGGTCCGTCGGGATCGCCTACAGCGGCTCCTCTACGACCACCGCCCGCTACACCACTTACGGCGATACAAACCTGGACGGCAAGTTCAACGGAACCGACATCGTAGCGATCAATGGTGCGAACAACTTCGGCGGCCCCGTGGGGTCGGCGACCTGGGCGACTGGCGATACAAACTACGACGGCAAGTTCAACGGCATCGACGTGGCAAAGATCAACGGCGCGAATTCGTTCGGCACCGGTGTCATCACCAACGCGTCTCCCTCGCCGGCCTTGGCGGTGGTTTCCAGCATCGCCCCGAACGGCGGCGACACCACCAAGATTGATCTGCAATATGACGCGGCAACGGGCAACCTGCGAGTCGTTACGAACGGTAATCCGTACGGAACAATCACGCTCAGCGCCTCCTCCAGTGTCTTCAAAGACGGTGTGTTCGGCACATCGCCTGAATTCTACAGCGACGATAATGGGGACGGCACAAGCCTGTTCTTCGGTGTCCTGACCGGCCAGCAAACCGCGGACGTATTGCTGCCGGGTGTGCTGGATACGAACTTGTCGACCTCCACGCTGCTCAGTGCGATCACCGTGGCGGGTGTGACCAACGGTCCGTCGCCGGCAAACATCACCTTCTCCGGCGGCGTGGTGCCGGAACCGGCGTCGCTGACCGTGCTTGGGCTGGGCGCGCTCGGGCTTCTGAAACGCCGCCGTCGCTAAGCCAACCCTTTGTCTCCTCCAGGCGCTGGCCGCTTAAGCGGCGGCCACCGCCTTTTTTTCGATCAATATTGTTGGGGTCAACATTCAAGGTGTGTCATGCAACACAAGACGTTGACGTTGATGGCGGCGTTCTGCGGAATTCTTGGCCTTTCCTCGATCAGTTCTGCGTCAATCCCCCTGGGAGCGCCGAACGATGGAAAGCTGACTCTGGTCTATGACCCGAGCAACGGCAATTTGTCCGTCGTCGAAGATGGGAATGCCTACGGCACGATCACGCTGAGCGCTTCTGCAAGCGTATTCAAGGATGGCGTGTTCGGCACGTCGCCTGAATTTTTCAGCGATGACAACGGTGATGGAACCAGCCTGTTCTTCGGTGTGCTGACAGGGCAGCAAACCGCGGATGTGGTTCTTCCCGGTGTGCTGGATGTGAACCAAAGCCAAGCGTCGCTTCTGAACGCGATAACGGTAACGGGCGTAACGAACGGCCCCGCACCGGCAAACATCACGTTTTCGGGCGGTACGACCGCCACCCCGGAGCCGACGAGTGTGGCGTTGATGAGTATTTGCGGGATCGGGCTCTTGAGGCGTCGGTGTCGAACAACCGCGCCACAGCGAGCGCCGATCGTCCCGGCGGAGTGATCAATAGTGCGGAGCGATTGCAGAGCGATCTGCAAGGAGAGCAAGATGTCAGGTAAATCATTTTCTGAAGTCGCACGTTGCGTAAAGCGCGGATTTACGCTTGTGGAATTGCTCGTGGTGATCGGCATCATTGCGCTGCTGATCGCCATCCTGCTGCCGGCGCTGAACCAGGCACGGGCCCAGGCGAAGTCAGTCGTTTGCGAATCCAATCTTCGACAGATGGGCATCGCGCTGACGATGTACATCAACGAGTGGAAATACTACCCAGGCGCTCGCGTCGCACACGCGCCCGGCACGCCCTCGTATGCGGTCTGGCCAACGCGGCTGCGCCGCTACATGAAGGGAGGGCAGAACGTATTCCGGTGTCCGACCGCGCCCGGTGAATATGAATGGAAGGTCAATGACACGACCCCTCCGGTAGCTCTCGCGAGCGACACCGGCTACGGCTACAACGTCGGCGAAAGCCTCCTGCGTGAAGACTCCGGCAAATTTTCCTATGGCTACAATGACTGGGGCTCCTGGGACCCGAATGCCGCGGATGGTCCTCCCACGCTTACGCCAGCGGGCGATCGCCACCCGGGGCTTGGGGCTGATTTGGATGATCCTTCCCGCCCGTATGGATTGGCGCTTAAGGCTTCCCGCGTGCGTCGGCCGTCCGAGCTCATCGTGATTGCTGACAACACGCCGGATGGGAGCTACGACTTTAACCTTGATCCGCGATATCCAGCGGAGGCGCCCGGCAAAATTCACAAGGGGGGTGCGAATATCCTTCACGGTGACGGCCACGTGGATTGGCGTCATCAACGTGACCTGGTGTTGTATAACTTGTTGAATCCCGCTCAGAAGTACTCGACCTTCCAGACGCAGTGGAAACTTATTTCACCGCAGTGGAACAGCGACGGCCTGCCGTGATCGGGCCAGGCTCGGGGATGGCTATGATGGCGGGACCGACCACGGGGTGTGAGTGTCAGGTGACACCGGGGCGGCCAGGAAACGCAAGGTGTTGCTCGTCCCAATGTCCGCAGGCTGATCGCCGACTGTTTTGAGATTCGTTTTGATGTTTTTGGGTGGAACCCTCCATGCGACGCCAATCCGTTACGGTAGTTCGAGACATTTCCGATGGCGATGCGATCGAAATTCGAAAGCCACGTCACCGTCAGGTGTTCGAGACGCTGTTGGGTGACATCGCGTCCGGGCGTTTTCAACCCGGGGATCGTCTGCCAACTGAGTCCGAGTTGGCCAAGATGTTTTCGGCATCGCGATCGACGGTGGCCCGGGCGATGCGCGACCTGAAGAGCAGGGGCCTGTTAAACCGCCAGCGGGGCGGGGGTACGCATATTGCCCGGCAGGAAGGGAAACACATCGCGCTGTTCACGCCGTTCACTCAGAGCGCGTCCGACTTGGGCTACATTGGCGGCCAGATCCACGGTCACCTGTCCGAATTGGCGGCTCATCAGGGTGATCACCTGCGGCTGCAGTTGGTCAGCCGCACCAGCGGAGACCGGCTCGAGCAAATGATGACCGCGGCTCGAGCACTGATTCAACAAGGTGTATCCGGCGTCTTCTACTACCCTGCCGAGTTGCCCGCGTCGCAGATGCATTACAACCAGCTGGTCGTGGACCGACTGATGGCCGCCGGCATCGCGGTGATTGCCGTCGATCGAGATATCGTATCGTTCCCCAATCGGAGTTCGCTTCCCTTGGTGACGTATGACAATCGCCGGGGCGGCTATCTGTTGACCGATCATCTGATCAAGCAAGGATGCCGGCGAATCGCATTCATCGGCTCGCCATTGGTTTCAAGTGCTGCTTCCGATCGGCTGCGGGGGTATGGCGATGCGCTGAATGACAACGGCCTGGCTGTTGAAAAAGCATTGATCCGCCCGGCACTGTTTGATGACCTGGACGCCAGCTTCTGCCAGTCGCTTATCACAGAGGCCAAGCCGGACGCGATCGTCTGCAAGATGGATCACTACGCTGCACTGGTGGGGCGGCACCTGGTCGGGATGGGATTGACCATCGGCAAAGACGTGATGCTCGCGGGGTTTGATGATGAACCCTTCGCCGGTCTGTTGCCGGTACCATTGACCACCATTCGATTTCCTGCCGACCCCTTCGCGCAGGTCTGCTACGAACGGCTGACGGCACAAATGGCCGATACTTCCACGCCATTGGCGGGAATGACGTTGATTGATGTCGAATTGGTGATTCGTGAATCCACGTCAGGGTTAAACGCTGGCTCATAACTAGGACGTTGAAAAAAGTCCGGTTACGATTCGGCCAGGCAAAGAGACCCGAGCGACCCCCGGTGAATATGCTGCTCCGCAAAGTTGCCGTTGATGGAATTCGCCCCTGGACAGCGATTATTGCGTTGATTGCCCTGGGTGGTGTTGGTGTCTTGCAAGACGGAAACGCGGTCGGAGCCGAGCCGTTGGCGAGCGAAACGCCGCCGATTGCGGTGATTCCTAAAAATCGTGCGCCGCTGCTTCCGACCGTATTCACACATCTGCCGCTGGGTGCCGTACGGCCGGCGGGTTGGTTGAAGCGGCAACTGGAACTTCAAAAGCAAGGTCTCACCGGTGCCGCGGAAACGCTCTACGATGCGCTGACACCTGCGTCCGCCTGGCTCGGCGGGAACGGGGAAGCGTGGGAAAAAGGGCCATATTACGTCCGCGGATTGATTGCCCTCGCCTATACCCTGGATGATGCCGAACTGAAGCAGCGTGCCCAGAAGTGGATCGATTGGGTGCTGCAAAGCCAGCGGCCCGACGGCTCCTTCGGCCCCTCGTCCAATGATGATTGGTGGCCGCGCATGATCGTGCTTTGCTACCTGCGCGATTATGCCGAAGCCACGGGCGACGGGCGGGTCGTCCCCTTTTTCTCGAACTATTTCCGCTATCAGGCCAAGACGCTCCCGTCACGGCCATTGCGTGACTGG
>JBQCCH010000423.1:0-6245 GCA_051962375.1 Tepidisphaeraceae bacterium | reverse complement strand
GAATGGGTCGAACCGCACCTGCTGACGTTGCGTCTGCATGACACGCGCAAGCGCGCTTATCTGGAGCGCGCGATCTCGGACGAATCCGACCGATTCCTGAAATTCGAACGCGTCTATGACGCCAGCGGCCGAACGACGCGCGTGATGCTCACGCCCGAACGTGAACTGGCCGAGCTCTGGATGGCCGCCCCTGATCCGGTGACCGGGTATCGGCGGATCAAGCGGTTCGTGCCCCGCACCGATCGGGTGACGACGTCCGTCATGGGCAAGATGTTCGACCGGACAAGCGACGACGAAATCGCCGCGTTCCTCAGCGAACTCGTCCGCCACTGGAAGCGCCCCGATGCCACCATCACGCGGGCGCGCAGCTTTTCGTCGCGCGACGTGTGGGTCGACCCGGACACGCACGTGGATCCGTCGGCCCGGGTGCTGGGTTCGGTTTGGATCGGCGCCGGCCGGCAAATCGGGCGGGACGATGTGCTCGTGGGCCCCGCCGTCATCTGGGATGACCCGGCCAAGCGGCCGCAGACGCAGAACATCAACTGGATGATGATCGAGCCCACCGAGCCGCCGCGCGACGTGCAGGTGCAAAGCCGCGCGACCTCGATCTACCGCGCCGCCAAGCGAACGCTCGACATCATCCTGGCGTGCATCGGGCTGCTGGTGTCCGTGCCGCTGTTCCCGTTCATCATGTTCGCGATCTGGATCGAAGACGGCCGCCCCTTCTTCTTCGGCCACCTCCGCGAGACGCGCGGCGGCGACGAGTTTCGCTGCTGGAAGTTCCGCTCCATGCGCAACGGCGCGGAAAAAATGAAGGACGTGATTGCCAAGCTCAATCAGGTCGACGGGCCGCAGGTCTTCATCAAGGATGACCCGCGCATCACCCGCGTCGGCCGATTCCTGCGGCGATACAACCTGGATGAGTTTCCGCAGTTCTGGAACGTGCTGCGCGGGGACATGTCGATGGTCGGCCCGCGCCCCAGCCCGCGCAAGGAAAATCAATTCTGCCCCGCCTGGCGGGAAGCGCGGTTGAGCGTGCGCCCGGGCATCACCGGCCTGTGGCAAACCCGCCGGACGCGAAATCGCGGCAGCGATTTCCAGGAATGGATCAAGTACGACATCGAATACGTCGAGAACATGAGCATGTGGCTCGACCTCAAGATCATGTACAAGACGCTTGAGCAGGTCGTTCATAAGGGAACCCGCTCATGACACGGCGCCGCAAGAGCGCCAAGCGCCTGGGGATCCTCGCCGCCGCCGTCGCCAGCGTGGGACTGGCGGTGGGATATTCCTTTCATCACAAGCAAATGCTGCACGAAGCGGACCTGCAGCACGATCGCGCCGCGGGGCTGGCGGCGTATGCGTCCGGCGATTACCCCACCGCGATCGAAAAGCTCGACACCTATCTGGCCGAGCATGATGACGACGATGCGGCCACGCTTGCGTTCGCCGTAGCGCGAGCAAAGGTCGATAACGGCGGCGGACAAAATCTTCGCCGGGCGATCGAGAAGCTCGACCAATTGCTGCTGCGGCATCCCAACGACCTCGCCGCCGAACACGCACTGCTGGAGATTCTCCCGCAAACCGGCGATACCGATCGCTTGGCGGTGATGTCTGACGATGTGCTGTCGCGAGACCCGCACGATACGGTCGCCCTGGCGGCGCGGATCACGGTCTGCATGCGGCAGAACCACCTGGAAGCCGCACTGGCGGCCGCTCACCAGTACGCCGACCTGAAGCCCGATGACCTGCAAGCACGCATCACGGTGCTGCACCTGCTGACGCGTCTTCAGAAACCCGCCGCCGACGTGCGCGCGTATGCCGACGCCCAGTTCACGAAAACGCCGGATGACCCGCGACGTCTCTTGCTGCGGGCCATCGCCACGAGTTACGACGGCGACCCCGCCAGTGCGATCCAGCTCCTGCAGCAGGCCGCCGCCAAACCGTTGGAGGATGCGGCCTTCATCCAGCAATTGGCGAATCTGTTCGATCTGCTGCACCAGTTCGATGCGTCGCGCAGTCTGCTGGAAACCGCGGCCGACCGAACCCGTGACCCGGTTTTGATCGATGCGCTCATCGTTCGACTCTGGCAGCAGGGTCGGTTTGACGACATCTCGACCCGCCTCGCCTCGCTCAATGCCGCCGACACGAAGACCGAGCCGAAATTGGCCGCGTTTCGGGCGATCGCGCTGTTCGAAACGCATCATTCGGCCGCCGCGAATGGCGTGGTCGATGCCCTGAAAAAACGCGACGATCGACAATCCCTCGCCTGGGCCGGTGCGCTGGCCGCTCGGTACGGCGATGACCACTTCAGCGTCGAAGATGCAGACTCCCTGAACAAAGCGCTCTCCCGCGATCCCGATAACGGCGTGTTCAAGGCGTGGCTGGCCGAGTGCTATTCTTCGTTGGGCGAATCGGCGCTGGCCTTGCGCGCCTGGAGCGGCGCGTCGTTGCAGATGCCGGAATGGTCGACGCCCTTCGTGGGCATGACCCAGGCGCTGCTGCAATTGGATCGCACCAGCGAAGCCGTGCAGGCGGCCCAAAGCGCGTTTGACCGTCGCCCCACGAGCCTGACCGCCATCAACCTCGCCCAGGCGCGCTACAGCGACCTCCCCTCGCACGCCGAGCCGGCCAAGCTGCAGGAATTGCTGCAGTGGATCGAACGGGTCCAGGCGATCGCGCCCAACGACACCACAACGCTGCCGATGCAGGTCGATCTGCTTACCCGGCTCGGGCAGATCGATCGTGCCAAGGACCTCCTGCGCCAGGCCGCCGCGCATTCGCCGGCGTATGGCGACGCCACGCTCCTGTCGCTCGCCCGCATCAGCCGCGCACACGACCTGGGGATGGAAGACGCCCTGCTCTCGGCGATTCCGACCGACGAGGCGTCGCCGACCGCGCTGCTCACCCGGGCCAGCCTTCTGGCGGACGCGGGAAAAATCGATCAGGGTCGATCGCTGCTGCAAAACCGCGCCGACCACGCGCCCGCCGACCAGAGAGCCGCCTGGGATTTGAGCATCGCCCGTTACCTCGAAGCCGTTCACGACCCTCACGCCGCCGACGCATGGCGTAAGCTCGCCGACGCTCATCCCGACTCGCTCGACATCCAGCGCTCGCTGCTCGAATTCGCCCAAAGCGCAAGGGCCGATCGTGACTTGATCGACCGGACCATCAAACGTCTGCGGGCCCTGACCGGGGAGCAGGGGCAGCAGTGGAAAATTGAGCGAGCGCGATGGCTCATCGAGAGCCCCGACGTCATGAAAGACTGCGTTGAGGCCGTCACGCTGCTCAGCGACGTTGTGCGCGAATCGCCGCGACAGATCGGGCCGCGATTGGAACTCGCCCGGGCGCTGGAACGCACTGGAAACACCAACAGCGCCATCGAGCACCTGAAGCTGGCCCAGGCGATCGATCCGGCCGATGTCGCCACTGCTGTCGAACTCGTTCGCCTTTACCAACAGAACGGCCGCTCCGACGCGGTGCGTGACACGCTGCAGCGACTGACCGAATCGGCCGACCTGACGCCGGCGGAACGGGTGCGGGTGGCGTCGCTTTTCCTGGACGCCGGCGATCCCGCGCGGGCGATCGACCTGCTGACCGCCGTCGACGCGCCGTTGCTGCGGTCGTCGCCGGCCCGGTTGCTGCTGGCGGCTGCTTATCGTCAGGCGAACCAGCCCGACAAAGCCGCTGCCGAGTACACCGCCCTGCTCGCCCAGCCCGATCCATCGCCCGCCGCCCTCGCCAGCGCCGCCGAGTTCTACGCCCGGCAGCAGCAGCCGGATCGAGCGCGGGCCTTGCTCGATCAGCTCAACCATTCGTCGGCCACCCCGTTAGAAATCGCCTTGGCGAATGCCCGTTTTGAAGAACGCTTCGGCGACCGATCCGCCGCCCTCAAGCAGTATCGCCGCGCCGCCGACACGCACACGGAAGCCGGCTACTTGGCGCTGGTCGATTTCGACATCCGCTCGCACGACATGGACGGCGCTTACGCCACCGTCCAACAAGCCAAGGCCGATCTCCCGCAGAGCCGCGTGATTGCCGACCGTGCGTTGGAGGTCAAGGCGCTCTCCCTGACGCAAAAAAATCCGCAGAACCTTCGCCCGTTGATCGAGGTGCTTTCGCAAGACCCTTCCCGCGCCGCCGAGACCGAAACGCTCCGCACGCTCGCCGCCGCCCATGATGGCGTGATTTCGCAAGCCGAACTGCTGCCCGAACTGCGGGCCGTCGCCGATCGTTATCCCACGTATCTGCCTCTTCAGGAGCAGTTGATCAATGCCTACCTCAAGCTGAACCGGGGCGACGACGCGGTGCTGATTGCCCGGCGGCTGATGGACGCGTTGCCGACCGATCCGTCGGTCGCCCGACTTGCGACCAACGCCCTGCAGGCCACCGGCCGTTGGAACGAAGCCCGCCTGGCCGCCGAGCAGTGGCGAGCCCGCGCCGGCGGCGACACGCTCGATCCCGACACCGCCATCGCCGAGGCCCTGGTCGAACTCAAGCGACCCGCCGACGCACTCGCTCGGCTGCAGCCGTACCACGACGCGATCACCGCCGACGTGCGCGGCCAGCCGCAGGCCGCCTTCGTCATGGCCCGTGCGATGACCCTGCAAGGTCAGGACGCCGCCGCCCGCACGCTGCTCCAGCCCCTGCTTCAAGACGCCGCTGGCCGACGCATGTGGCGCTCGATCGCCCAGAAAGACGCCCCCACACTCGACAGCGCCACCGCCTTTTGCCGCGCCCTCGAAGCCGCCCTCCCGGCCGACGCGTGGGAAGAGCGCTCCGCCCTGCTCTCCCTCTGGGCCGCCGTGGGTCGCCGATTCGACGACACCCCCACGCTCACCGCCACCGTCGCCCGCATCAACAGCTACCTCGTCACCCGCCCGCGGGATATCGATGTTTTGGTGCTGCTGTCGGGCCTGTACCAACAGCTCGGCCAACTCAGCGATGCCGAAACCACCATGCGCTCCGTCCTCGCGACCGACCCCCAGCAGCCCGCCGTCAGCAATGACCTGGCCTGCCTGCTGATGACCCAGAATCGCGATCCCGAGCAAGCCCTGCGCCTCGCGCAAACCGCCGTCCACACCGCCCCGAGCGTCGCCGCCTACCACGACACCCTGGCCCGGGCGCTGATGGGGAAAAAACAACTCGCCGAAGCCCGCCAGGCCTTCACGACGGCGTTGCGGCTCGACCCGAATCTTGTCGAAGCCCGCGTCGGACTCGCCCGACTGCTCAACACCCAGGGCGATGCCGCCGGCGCCCGCACCGAGCTGCGTCGCGCTGAAAGCCAGCTCCAGGCCCACCCGCAAGCCGGTCGCGATGTGCAGGGCGAGCTCTCGTCCCTCCGCGCCTCGCTCGCCCCGAATGACCCCTGATCGCTTGTCCGCGATCCCAGCCTCGCAGCCGCCCTTCTTCAAAAAAACGCGCTTTCGCGCACAAAAAACCGTCCGTTTCGGGCAACATCCGCCCGTCCGCGGCGACGTTAAAAGGATGCCGAAGTTCCAAGTTTTATCGTTTCCCCACACCGCGCTGCCTCCCTCTCAACGATTGCCCTCTAAATAAGCATTCGCCCGGTCGTCGCGTCCCGGCTGCCTTCCCGCCGTGGGTGGAAAACTGGGATGACCTCAACGTCTGGGCAATGACTTTTGCTCAAGTCTCGTGCCGGATGCGTCCGATGCATTGGCACGGCCCTTGCTCCACAAACGCGTGATGGGACCACGCAAGACCGTTATGAGGTACGACGTATGAGGATTTCGCGAGCGGTTGTTTTAGCTTGCGTCGCCGCCCTGGGTGGCGAATCGACGGTCCACGCGACCCCCCCAGCGCCCGCCCCGGTTCCCCACCGGCCCGCCTGGACGGAAGGCACCCCTGCCTCCATCGATTTATTTCCCCTGCTCGATGTCTCGCTCCGACGCGAGCTCGATCACACGACCGACGACCTGGCCCCCGAACCCATGAACGGTGACGCCCGGGCGATCGCCTATCCCATGGTCCCCGCCCCCGCAGCCGGTGAGAGTGGGATCGCGTTCGGCGCCCTGCTGCTGCTGGGGCTCGCCTACCGCTTTTGGCGCTACGGTCGGCTCTCGTTGCGATAATCGCGATCGGCCGTAAGTCCAAAAAAACACGCTCGGGCCGTTCCTGCCATTTTGTTTTTCGCTTTTCCGCATAACCCCCGGCCCGGCCAAGGCCGCCCCACAATTTAACCCGCGCCCCCGCGCAACGGCCCTTTGCCCCCCCCCCCCCCCCCA
>JBQCCH010000422.1:0-8001 GCA_051962375.1 Tepidisphaeraceae bacterium | reverse complement strand
ACGAGCGTTCGATCAACAGGCTGATCTCTTCCGGCGGCTGAGCGTCGGAAAAATCGAGCGTCCATGCCCAGTGCGACCCCGAAAAGGTCGAATCCGACACCAACTTGGCCGGCACTGTTCGGCCCGCATGGAGTTCAAACCATGCGCCAGCCGCCGCCGCCATGGCGATGAGAATCAAGACGCCCCAGACAACGCGTCGTGACATGTTCCCCTCCTTAAGCCGTCCCGCACTACCCGCGGGTGACGTGTACTTCGGTTTCGTGGTGTTCCGGCTGGGAGTGGACGGAATGGAAGATCGGCGCCCAGGCGTCGGGCAGCGTCGGCAGGCCGGCCTGGTGGTTTTCGTCGGGCAGGGCCACCTTGATCGTGCGCTTGGAGCTGTAGATTCGCCGCCGGGCCAGGTAAAGCAGCTCTTCGCTGATCTTGCGGTGCCGGCCCATCATGTCGGCCAGCAGCGCCAGGGCGCCCATGAGGAACGACAGCACGAACAGAATGCCGCTCACGGTGATCAGCGAGGTGAACGGGCTGGTTTTGTGGATATAGCGGACGATGTGCCCGTCCGTCGCGCTGCGGATGACGTCGGTATGCGTCAGCCACCAGCCGAACAGAAACAGGCTGAACGTCACGCCGATGGAAAACAGGATCGCCGCGATCCCGCCGAAGAATTTCAGCGGCTGGATGTCGCGCATCGCCCGCAGAATGATCGGCAGCGAGTTGGTGGCATATTTGACGATGGAACTGGCCACGCGCGATTTGCCGTGCTCCCGCACGCCCCGCACTTTCAGCGGCACTTCAACGATCCGCACGCCCTTGCTGAACAGGTCGATGAAGCATTCCTGCGTGTAGGTGTACCGCCCGAACAGCGTCATGCGGTAGGCGGCCTCGCGGTTGAAGGCGCGGAACCCGCAACTGACGTCGGAAAACTCAGTGCCGCCGCAGATCCAGTTGATGATGTTGGTGACGACCTTGTTGCCCCAGAATTTCACGCCCGGCATGGTCGGGTGCAGGCTAGGGTCCTTAAACCGCGAGCAGGTCACGAAATCGGCCTGGTCGTTCAGAATGGGTTGGATCAGGTGGCGGATGTCACCGGAATTGAATTGGCCGTCGCCGTCGATGTTGACGATGATGTCGGCGCCGCGCCGCATGGCCCGCTCGATCCCTGTCCGGAACACCGTCCCCAGCCCCGGCCGGCCGTGAATGTCGATGACAATCGCCCCGGCTTCCTCGGCGTAGTCGGCGGTGTGGTCGGTCGAACCGTCATTGCAGACGATCACTTCCACCTGCTCGATCCCCGGGATATCCCTGGGGACGCCCTTGATCACGTCGGCGATCGTCTTTTCTTCGTTCAACGCGGGGATGGTGACAATCAACTTCATAGGCTAGCCTCCGCGGAGAACCACGACGTGTGCAACGGGCGACAGCCACGAATGGTATCGAGCCCCCCGGAGCACCACAAGAATGACGATCCTAAACGCAATCCGTTACACGTCGACCCCTACAAACAGGGGGATCGACGCAACCCCTGACGTCATCTGAGGTTCACGGCTGCAGGCCGGCCGTGCTTTGGCGCAGCATCTGGATGTAGGCTTCGTAGACCCCGCGAATCGGCTCGACGTGCCGGCTCAGGTTCCCATCCGCCTGCAGCGTCAGCGTATACAGCATCTTCGGCTCAAACGGGCCCCAAACGCCCTTGCCCACCGCGACGCGCACGCCCGATTGCGCCTGCAGCGTTTTGTCGCTCTCCAATTGCCAGAATTTCTTCCACAAGTCCTGCTCAAACTGCGACGTCTTGGCGTCGGCATCGCGATAAAACGCGGGCACGTCGCCGGGCTTGTCCAGGAGCGGGGCGCTCTCGGGCGTTTGCTGGTCGCCGAAGATGCGGGTGAACAACGAGATCGCGTGGCCGCGGAGCGGATCCCCCTTCATCACGAAGTCGCGATCGAATTCGATGACCTTCGCCTCGACATGGGCATTTTCGCCGGCGATTTCAAGCTCACGCGGCTTCATCGGCTTGCCCTGGCGGTCGTATTCCACGAACAGCAGCCGGCTGTAGGTGCGATCGCCGACCTTTTTCTGGTCCGTCACGATCACGTCGGCCACCCGCTTTTCGTCGGACAGGCGGGTGACGATGTGCTCCAGTTCCTGCTTCTGTTGCTGCAGTTCGGCGACGTGCCGCTGGTCGGCGGAAGAAACGCGATACCACCACACGCACGCCCCCGCGATCACGCACAACGCGGCAGCGGAGCACAGGCGTATAAATGCGCGGTACATCGAGTCCGATATCGGCCCAAAGCGCGCGGCCGCTGCAACTTTTTTAATTCGACGCATCGATGGGATTGCGGAACGTCCGACGCCTGACCAAGATAGCCCGCTTTCGCCACGACCCGGTCGGCTAAAACCGGTCGACGCATCGCTGCGGTGACGCCATGTTTCTTTTCTGGACGCGCATTCCTCGCAACGAACGAGCGGCGATCGGGTTATCGATCGTCGTCGGCATCGTGTTGCTGGGCCTGAAGTTCGCCGCCTATTGGATCACCGAATCGTCGGCCGTCTTTTCGGATGCGGTCGAAAGCATCGTGAACGTGATCGCGTCGCTGGTCGCGTTCTGGGCGCTTTCCCTGGCCCACACCCCGCCCGACGAGAAACACCCCTACGGCCACGGCAAGGCGGAGTTCATGGCGGCGGCGTTTGAGGGGGGCATGATCCTGCTGGCCGGGGTGTTCATCCTGATCCGCACCGTCGATGAAGTCTTTTTCCAGCACATGGAGCCGCAGCAACTGGGCCTGGGCCTGCTGCTGATGGCGATCGCGTTCGGCGTGAACGGGATCGTGGGATTGATCCTCGTGCGGCTCGGCAAACGCCAGGATTCCATGACCCTGGAAGCCGACGGCCATCACCTGCTCACCGATGCCGTCACCAGCCTGGGCGTGATCGTCAGCCTGGCGATCGTTCACCTGACGGGCTGGGTCTGGGCCGACCCGTTGGCCGCCTTCATCATCGCGATCTACATCGCCACTACCGGCCTCGCGGTGGCGAAGCGGTCATTCGGCGGCCTGATGGACCAGCAGGACGTCGACGATGAGAAAAACCTGATCGCCCTGCTCGATTCGCACGTCGGTCCGTCGGGCAAAGAGCCGCGGATCTGCAGCTATCACAAGCTGCGCCATCGGCACAGCGGCCGGTATCACTGGGTCGATTTCCACATCGTCGTCCCCGCGCACCTGACCATCGACGACGGGCACCGGATTGCCAGCGCGATCGAATATGAGATCGAATGCATGATGGGCGAGGGAAACGCCACCGCCCACATTGAGCCGTGCGAAGACGCCCACTGCGAACGCTGCGGCGCCGACCGCCAGGCAGCGGCATTGCGGGCTTGATGGAAATCGTCCGCTCGTCCCAATCCAGACTGTTTCGGTTTAGACCGGTTCGACCGAATCCACCAGCAGGTGGTACACGGCCGTGATCTTCTGGTCTTTGTCGCGCGTGACGCCCACCTTAAACGTGCCCTTCACGCGGACGAGCCCGTTGTAATACGGCATGGGGCCGGCTTCGGTCTTGCTCTTGACGAAGTGCTGCACCTGCGGCGGACCGGAAAAACAGCACTTGGCGATGGAATAGCAGAGGTCAAAGTGATCTAGCGCGTCGCCTGCCGCATCGGGCGCCCATATTTCGCCCACCATGATCACCTTTTTGCCGTCCAGCGCCCGGAATCGCTCGGGGATGTCGCTGGTTTGGCCCATCTGCTGGTCGAAGGGGAAAAGGCTGATCGCCTTAAGATTCACCTCGGTGTAGCCGTCGGAGCGAACGTTGATGCCCTGATGAACGACCTGGTCCACGTACATGTAAACCGGCGTGCCGATGATGGCGCCGATGACCAGGGCGAAAATCAGGATGCGGACATTGAACCACGACCGGCGCGGCGCCGGCGACGCGGGCTTGTAATCGATCACGGGTTGCGGAACGCCTTGCGGGGGAACGGTTTGAGATTGGCTCATAAAATCCTCGCCATGCTGGGCCGACGACAAACGGCTGATTGTCAGTCGGCGGCCAATTTTACGCTCGTCGGCTCGACTTCGAAAATGCTCAGCACATACCCATCTTCGCGTCGGACCTTCACTTGCAGCGTACCCTCGACTTGAATCCGTTCGCTGGTGGCTTCAATCCATTTGTCTTTGGGCAATTGGACATACACCACGTGCTGAAGCTTGGGGGCCGTGCCGTAACAGCAGCTCATCATGTCATTGACGAGCATGAACCGCGAAACCTTTCCGGCCTGATCGAGCGGGAGCATCACGCCGGGGATGCTTACCTTGCAACCTGAGAGTTTACGCACGTCATCGGGGATGGATTTATCGTTGTTTTCGTCGTAATCAAAATTGCCCAGTTCGTGCAGGGTGATTTTGAGCATTTGCCCATCCGCCGGGCGAACGTGTTTTTGGCGGGTGGCGGCATTGGAATCGGGCATGCCGGGCTGGGTGGCCGGGGCGAGCGACGTTGAGCCGGCGGCGGCCGGATCGGGGCTGGCGTTCGGGACCGATGCCGCCAGTTGCCGCGTCGCGAACCGCATCCTCTCTTTCATCGCCGACAACTGATCCGCATCCACGACTTGCGGCTGGAGCTTCTGATACAGCGACAAGGCCGTCTGGTAGTCGGCCGCCGCGAACGCCTGGTCCGCACGGGCGAGCAATGCCTTGACATCTTCCGCCTGAGCGGTCGCCAGCGGCAATGTCAGCAGTCCGAGCATGACCAGGGATTTGAAGCGCATCCTGAAACTCCGAAATTCAAGTGGAAACCAGGTTCGTCGCGACCGGCGTGCGGTAGGCCTTCAGGGCGGGCACCAAACCCGCGACGAACGCGATGGCCACGACCCCTAAAAGATACCACAACTCGTTCGGGCTGACACGCGTCCAATTGACGCCTTCGCCGAGCGTTTTCTCCAGATATTGCGATCCGACGGCACACAGCGCGTGCCCCAGCACGAAGCCGATCACCGCGCCCACCAGCCCCACAAACGCCGCCTCCGTGCTGATCAGCACGAGAATCCGCCGTCGGGTCGCCCCCAGGGCTCGCAGAATCGCGATTTCGCGGGTTCGGGCGGAGACGGAGTTGTAGATCGTCGTCAGGATGCCGACGGCGGCCACCACCGTCACCAGGGCCGAGATCACCAGCAGCAATTTGATGGGGCCGTCCAGAAAATTAGCGAAAAATTCACGCATCGTCGTCGCCGGGTTGATGGCCATGACGTCAGGCTCGAGGTTGAGCTTGTACATCAGGTTCATCGCCGCGAATCCGCTGCGGGTCTTGATGAGAATCGCCGACACTTCGCGCGCTTTGGCGACGTCGGCATCCAGCAGGATCGTGCCGTCGTCGGACAGCATGTAATGGGTGGCGTCGTCGTCATCGTCCATCGGGTGCGTGGACGGGTCTTTGCCCTGGCGGATCATCGCCCGCTGCAGTTCCGCCGTCGCGTGACCGCCGATGGTGTAGAAGCTGGTCAGCCCGATCCACACGCAGCGATCCGCCGCCGTGTGCGTGGGCGCCAGCACGCCGACCACTTTCCATTTTTCCTTGTGAATGTCGGGCGTCTGGCCCGGCTGGGGGAAGCCGTGGGTCGCCTGAAACACGTCGCCGATCTTCAGCCCAGTCTTGCGCAACACTTCGCTGCCGACGACCGCCTGGAACTTGCGATCGTCCAGCGGCTTGCCCTCGGCGATCTCAAAACTCTTGCCCGGCCGATATTCAAATCGCCGGTCTTCGTCGATGCGCTTGCCGCTGTTGTCATACCCGAAAAATTCCGCCGTCGTCCCGACGATGGGCATGCCCTGGTAGCTGTCCCCCACGCACTGCGGGATCGCCAGCCGAACGTCCTGCCGGTAGACCGGGAGCTTGGTCAGGTCTTCGTAAACGGAGTATTTGATGTTCCCCGGGCTGCGGTCGATGTGATAGATCGTGTTCACCGCCAGTTGCAGGCCCGAGCCTTTGACGCCGGCGAGCACTTCGTACCCGTAATCGGTCTGGCCGAAGACGGTTTGCGATTCGCGGTAGAGCACCATGATCGCGATGGCCAGTCCCACGCCCAACGCGATGGAGAACAGGGTCAGGATCGTCGAAAGCGCCCGCTGGCGGGCTTGTTTCAGGATGAGTTCAAAAAGGTTCATGGCGTTCCCAGTGGCAGGCCGCGAGATAATGGATCGATCACTCAGTTCCGCAGGTTCAATTCATCCAGCCGCACGACGCGCTCCAATTGCTGGGCGATGCCCATGTCGTGCGTGACCAGCAGAAGCGATGCGTTGATTTCGCGGCAGAGCCGGCGGATGAGCTCCAGGACCTGCTGTGCAGTGGCGGGGTCCAGCGCGCCGGTCGGTTCGTCGGCGAGCACCAGCCGTGGACGATTCGCCAGCGCCCGGGCGACGGCCACCCGCTGCTGTTGGCCCACCGACATTCGCGCCGGCTTGTAATCGAGCCGATCCCCCAGTCCCACTTCGCGCAGCAGGTGCCGAGCCCACTCGCGGTCGGGGCTTCGCCCGGTGAACGCCATCCCCAGCAGCACATTTTCCAGCGCCGTGAAACCGGCGAGCAAGTGATGCGTCTGAAAGATGTAGCCGATGTGGCTGCCGCGAAACACGTCGCGGGCGGCCTCGGAAAGCTTCACCAGATTCACCGGCGGCTCGCCCGCGTTGCCGTCGAATCGCACTTCGCCCGAGTCCGGCCTCACGATGCCGGCGATCGAGTGCAGCAGCGTGGTCTTGCCCGTGCCGCTGCCTCCCACCAGGGCAACGTGCTCTCCATCGGAGAGCGAGAAATGCGGCACATTCAGCACCGTGACGTTCGAGCCGTCCGGCGCTGTGTAGTTCTTTTGCAACTGTTCCAGGTGTAGAGCCATACGTATCCCACTGACGGGCGACGTTAAAACATCCAACATCTAAATGCAATTTATTTGCAGTTATTGGCAGCAGCCCGGGCGTGCGACCCTTGCGTGCGCCGGCCGGGTTCTCTAGCTTGACGGGATGCCCCTCACCGATGACCTTCGCTTTACGATCGAAGTCGCTCGCGCCGCCGGCGAAATCGCCCGCTCCTTTTATGGCCGCGTCGATCGGCTGACCAAAACCCACGCCACCACCACCGCCGAAGCCGTCACCGAAGCGGATCGCGCCACGCAGCGGCTGGTCGTGCAGCGGCTGCGCGAACGATTTCCGACCGACGGCATCATCGGCGAGGAAAACGACGCCGGCGACGCCATCACTTTCGATTGCCGCGATCCGATGGGCCGCAATTGGGTCATCGATCCGATCGACGGCACGAACAATTACGTCGCCGGGATCGGCATTTTCAGTGTCTGCATCGGCCTGCTCGATAAGGGGGAGCCGGTGCTGGGCGTGGTGTATGATGTCACCCGCGACCAGATGTACGCCGCCGCCAAAGGACACGGCGCGTTCCTGGATGGCCGGCCCATTCATGCGCCGACTTCGCCCTTGAGCGAAAGCAGCATGATCATGATGACCAGCAATCTGCTCGACGGCAACGGCGGTTGCCCGAACTGGGCGCAGCGCTGGATCGGGCAGACGATCTGGAAAATCCGCGTCTTCGGGTCGGCCGCGCTGGAGGCGGTTCAAGTGGCGGCGGGCGTGGCGCACGGCGCTGTGACCGTGAACGGCAAACTCTGGGACTGCGTCGCTCCGGCCGCCATCGTGCGGGAGGCGGGCGGCCTGGTCACCGACCTGGCCGGGGAGCCGATTTTTCCGTTCGATCTCCGCAATTACGCCGGGAAAAAAGTCCCCTACCTCGCGGCCGGGCCGGCGGCGCAGCGCGACCTGCTGAATGAATTCGTGAAATGAGCTCGGGACACGCGCTCGTGACGTCGGCAATGGGTGGCCGCTAGTCGATTAAGCCATCGAAGAGCGTCGGCTCCGGGACTGCGAACGGCTCGACTTTTTTCCCCAGGTTCCCGACGCTGGCGTAGATCTCGCGGACGCGCTCCAGCGTGTCGGCCTGCTCGGC
>JBQCCH010000421.1:0-2652 GCA_051962375.1 Tepidisphaeraceae bacterium | reverse complement strand
ACAGCTCGTGAAAGATTACGCCAAGGTCGTCGACGAGATCGAAGGGTACCTGAAGCTCTTGAGCGATCCGCGCCTGATCTACGACGTGATCCGCGAAGACACGCTCGAAATCCGCGACAAGTACGGCGACGACCGCCGCACCGAGATCGATCCGTTCGCCGGCGGCGTGGTCGACATGGAAGCCTTGATCGCCAAGGAAGACGTGGTCGTGACGATCAGCCACAACGGCTATTTAAAGCGGCTCCTTACCGACACATACGCCGCCCAGGGGCGCGGCGGCCGCGGGATCAAGGGCGGCGACACCCGCGAGGGCGATTTCATCGAGCACCTGTTCGTCGCCAACACGCACGATTACCTGCTGTTTTTCACGAACAAGGGGCGCGTGTACGAGAAGCGCGTGTTTGACGTCCCGGAAATGAGCCGCACCAGCGTCGGCCGGGCGGCGGCGAACCTGCTGGAATTCCAGCCGGGCGAAAAGATCGCCAATGTGCTGGCGATCCAGGATTTCGAAAAGGCCGAGCAATATCTGCTGTTCGCCACCGCGCGCGGCGTCGTGAAGAAGACGGCCCTGAGCGCGTACGCCAAGATCCTCACCAAGGGCATCATCGCGATCGGCCTGGAAGAAGGGGACGAGCTGATCGATGTTGCCGTCACCAGCGGGCACGACCATATCCTGCTGGGGACCAAGAGCGGGCTGGCGATCCGGTTCGATGAGTCCGACGTGCGGGCCATGGGTCGTCCGGCCGGCGGGGTGACGGGCATCCGCTTCAAGCGGGACGGCGACGCGGTCGTCGGCATGATCGTCATCCACGAGGGCGACACCTCCAACTCGTGCCAAATCCTGACCGCCTGCGTGAACGGCTTCGGCAAGCGCACGGCCGCCAGCGAATACCGCCTGCAGGGGCGCGGCGGAAGCGGGATCATCAACATCGACGCCTCCGATCGCAACGGCGAAGTCGTGGGCATCAAGAGCGTCTGCGATACCGACGAACTGATGATGATCACCGAGAAAGGCATCCTCATCCGCACGCGGGTCAATGAAATTCGCACCACGGGACGCAACGCGCAGGGCGTGAAGCTGATCCGCATTGATGAGGGGGATCGGCTGGTCGCCCTGGCGAAGATCGACGTGCAAACCACCGAGGCGGACAAAACCGTGACCGCAGACGGCGCTACGGGCGCGGAGATCGTCGAAACCCTGAAGCACGACGCCGCCGACGGAACCGACGATGCCGCCGACGAAGCCACCGACGAAACCCCTGGCGCCCCGGCCGAACCAGATGCCGCCGGCGAAGACACAGACCCCGAATCGCCGACGGCTTGAGCCGGGAACGCGACTTTGTGAACCTGCGAGGCGTGAGCGAAGAAATTCCTCACGCCTCTTGTCTATCCGGGCGGGCCCGCTTGGTCGTACCATCGGGGCATGAAATGGACCGTGTGGCTCGCGTGGGCATTGATCCTGCTGATTTGCGTCGCGCTCCCGGTGCTTCGCGCGCTGCATCCCCCGAAGGCAGAGGCAGAGGACTCGCCCGCGGGCCTGGACGTCGCCACGCGCACGCTCGGCCGATACATAGTCGGGGCGAAACAGTTCGGGCCGGATTTCGGGGCGACTTCGGTTGCGACGATGGATGAAAAATCGCATTCGAGCGAACTGCAGCGGATCGCGACGGCGATCGTCGCCGGCGAGGTGCAGGGGGCGGATTCGGCGACGAATCGCCTGAAGGCAATCGATACCGACACCGCCCGCGAATTCCTCCCGATTTATGAAGCACACGGCTCGACTGCGGCGGCGTCGCTTGAGCAGGAACGGCTCGGCTGGTTTTGCGATCTGGCCCAGTCGTTTGGCAAGCCGGACGCCGATCCGCTGCGCGCCCGCGTGCTGGGACAGGCGAAGAAAACCTTCGTCACCATCGCCGCCGCCGCCGTGGGAGCGCTGGGGGCCGGCCTCGTGGGGCTGACCTTGTTTATCGCGGCCATCGTCTTGGCGGCGATGGGAAAAATCCGCTTCGCGTTTCTTCGGCCGACGGGGCTTTCGCGAACGTACATCGAAGCCTTTGCGATCTACCTGGTGGGGATTCTGGCGGTGGGGCTGGGCATCAGCTGGGCGGCGCCCGATGCGCCCTTGTGGCTGCACATGGTGGGGATGTCGGGCCCGATCGTTGTCGCGTTTTATTGGCCGATGATTCGCGGGACACGGTGGAAGCACCAGCGGCGTGACTGGGGCATCCACACCGGGCGCGGCTTGGTGATCGAAGCGCTGTGCGGCATCGGCGGGTATCTCGCGGGGCTGCCGATCATTGCGGCGGGCGTGCTGACGACCATCGTTCTGCTGACCAAGACCGGCTCAACGGCCAGCCATCCGATCATGCAGGATCTGGACATGAGCCCCTGGCTCCTGCTGGGGATGGCGTCGGTGTTTGCGCCGCTGACCGAAGAATTGCTGTTCCGCGGCGCGCTGGTGTCGCACCTGCGCGGCGGCGTGGGCGCGGTGACGGCGGCGATTCTCAGCGGGTTGATCTTCGCGTCCATCCACCCGCAAGGCTGGGCCGCCATCCCGGCGCTGGCGAGCATCGGCCTTGTGCTGGCCCTGATCCGCCAGTGGCGCGGAAGCTTGGTGCCTTCGATGGTGGCGCACGCGCTGCACAATGGCGC
>JBQCCH010000420.1:0-3450 GCA_051962375.1 Tepidisphaeraceae bacterium | reverse complement strand
GGTTCATTCGCAGGGTCATCGCAGTGTCTCCTCTCAAACGGGTGTGGGCAGGGTGTTGAATTGGGCGTTGCGAACGAGCAGCAGATCGTCGGCAAGAATCTGCCCGTTGGCATTGATGTCGTAAAAGATCGAGTAAGCCGTACTGGCGGTGGTTGCGAACTGGGCATTGCGCACGAGCAGCAGTGAATTGGCCAAGACGCTGGGGGCACGGGCGACGTCTCCCGGCAAGACGTTGAAATCGAAGACAAAGTCGCTGCCCAGGGTGCCGTTGACGTCGTTGCCGACGGACTGTGCCAGATCCAGATGCAACCGGTCGGCCGGGATCGGCCCGTTGAGCGTCCAGTTCGCGGTGGCGGACGTGCTGTCGTACCTGAAACTCTTGATCGCGTAAGCGGGAATCCGCACGCCCTGCAGCACCAGATCGCCGATGGCGACATTGACCGATTGATCGAACGTCAGCCGAATCGTATCGATGTTGTTCCACGGCAGCGGCGATGCCTGCGTGGGGTCGGATGAGATCGCGTAGCCGTTGGTCCCCAGGTGGTGGGTCGCCAGATAGCTGAGGAAACTGGTGTTCCAATTCGTCCCGGCGACGGTGACGGCCGTCACTTGCGGGGGCGGGGGAACGACGACCTGCAGCGTATTGGCCGCACTGAGCCCGCCGGCGTCGGTCGCGGTCACCTGAAGGGTGTACGTGCCGGGGCGGGTGAACTGGATGCTTATGGCCTGGCCGGCGGGGGTGCCGTTGGCGTTACCGAACGAGACGCCGGTCGAGTCGCCGAGGACGGACCACGCATACGTCAAGGCCGAAGCGCCGCCGTCGTCCGTACCGACGACACTCAGCGTGCTCGGCCGACCGACGACGGGGGCGGGCGCGATCGTCGGCGTGGCGAGCGTGGGGGCGGCGTTCGATTCGAGGACGATGTGGCCGTAAGCCGGGATCGTGTAGGTGAACGTGCCTGCCGGCACATCGAACGCGGTCGTGGGCCCAAACGCGCGGCCGCGGAAGTCGGTGTCGGCGTTGTTATACGTGCCGAGCCAGTCCGGGCGATACGTTTCGCCGGCCGTGTGCACGGTCGCGCCGCCGGTCCAGTTGATCGTAGTGGTGTAGGTCTTGGGCGTGGATGTCGGGTTGTCGATCAGTCGGTAGGCATGCCCGTTTTCGGTCAGATCGATCCCGCGCACGCCGGTCGACAGGGGATTGCCGTCCGCGGTCACGCTCGCGGCCGCCGCGGTGGTGGCCGGCAGAATCTCCACCATGTAGTAATGATTGGTGGCCGTGGTGTAGGTCGTGGGCTTCAGATCCAGCTGCGTGTTCAGCGTGTCATTCGGATCAAAGCCGCCGTTGGCGAGCGCTTGTTGATCGATAAAGCGGATGCGCCCCAACTTGCCGGAGGGCGTGTCTTCGCCGGCGTTCATGGTGTCGACATAATCGGTGTAAATGCCGCCGTAGTTCTGCGCGATGATGCGGACGCTGAGGTTGCCGTAGGTGTAACGGGTGACGCCGTCCGGATCGGTGCTGATTGAAAATGACCGCACATTGCCCCACGACCCGCGGCCGGACACGAGCTTGAGGATGCCTTCGACGTCATACGCGCTCTGCGTCGCGGTCGAGCGCATGCTCACCAGGCCGACGATGCGCTGGGCGGTGTAGATCCATTCCTGCTGGCCGATCCAGTTGGCGCTGGAGGTGCTGCCGTACTTTGACGCGTTGTAGACGCTGGCGAGTGTTGCAAAATGATCGGTGATGGTCGTCGACGCATGCACGTTGTTGGCCAGGTCGTAGAAGAGGCCGGCTTGGTTGGGTGCGCCTTTCTCTTGGCCGTTGGCGAATTCGACGCGGGTTTGGGCGCTGTCGAGCGCGGCATTGAGGGGCCAGCTTGAGCTTGAACCGGCGTCGGTGAGCATCGCCCCCACGTACGAGGCAACGCCGCGCGTCTGTCCGGTGATGGGGTTCGCCGTCCCGGTAAAGGACCAGTTGCCGAATCGCCCGCGCGGGCCGAGATCGTTGCGGTCGTAGGTGATGTAGTTGTCGTGGACGCTGCCGGTGCTGACCGACGAATCGTAAAACGACGCGAGTTCCAGCGTCCCCAGGCCCGCGAATGAACCGCCGGTGAGTTGCTGGAAGACGGCCCGGTTTTCCGGCGATCGCGCCATCGTGCCGACGAGATAGGCCGCATCTGGCGATTTCACCGCGTTCCAGTAATGCTTCCAGGCGGGCATCGTCGAGTAAGAGACCACGCCGCTCGGCTCGATCGTCAGCGGGTAATACCAATACGACTTGATGACCGCATCCTGCGCATCGGCGTTGCCGGTGATTTGCCAATACCGCGCGAGCGTGGCGATGTTGATGCCGTGATACGTGAAGTCTTCGTTCTGCCAATCGATGTAGGGCATGCCGCCGTCGGGGTAGACGGTTTGGGCGATGGTCTTGATCGCCGCGTTTCCGGCGGCGGCGTAAGCCGTTTGCGAGGGGAAGATCAACGCGTCATACCCGAGCGTGGCGGCGTATCGCACGTCAGAATTCACCCACAGCACGCCCGGCTTGGCGGCCAGATAGGTTGCGCTATGGTCGGCCAGGATTTTGTCGGCATCCTTCTTCAGCGCCGCTTCCCAGGCGGTCTGCTTGGAAGGCAGCAGAAGGTCGGGATACACGGTTTTGAACATCAGGTACATCTGCGCGATTTCGGACGACTGCCCGAAATCGGCGAACCCGTAGCCGGCGTTGAGGGCACTGTAAACGCGTTCGAAGCGGCGCAGCGTGGCCTGCAGCAGTTTGGGATCGCCGTAGAGGGATGTCTGCGGATCGCCCAACGCCCAGGCGCCGTTCAGGCCGTCCGCGTAGTAGCCGCCGTACGCGGAGAGGGGGGAATTGCTGGCGACGGTGGTGGTGAAGGTGGCCGGGTTCTTGTCCAGGCGGGCGTAATTCGTTCGCAGCTTGTTCAGCTTGACCATCGCGTCGGTCAGGATCGGATTGGTCGAGGCGCCGGGGATTGCGGGAAACAAGTTGGCCGGCGAGGGGTGGGCATTGCCGATGTTTTGCCCGAGCATCGTCAGCACGTCGGCGTAGGTGCTGGCGGCCGACGCCGCATTGCCGTACGCCTCGTCCGCCAGCGCATCTTCGATGGCCCACTGCAAATCGGCTTTCTTCAGCCGATTCGCCACCGTGGCGGCGGGCAATGGATCGACGGCATATTCTCGGGCGATCGACGTGGGGCTGATGGCCTGATCCCACAAGCGAAGATCATCGATCGCGCCGGCAAACGTTTCTGTCGTGGACGAAGCGCTCGGGACGGCAACGCGCAGGGCCGTGGTGGCGTTGGCGACCGTTTGCGTGATGCCGCCCTGCGTGGCCCGGGATTGGCCGTTGACGAAAAGGGCCGCCGTTCCGCCGGTGAATGTCGCCGCCACCGCCGTCCACAAGCCGGCCGAGTAAGCGCCTGTGACTTT
>JBQCCH010000419.1:0-5988 GCA_051962375.1 Tepidisphaeraceae bacterium | reverse complement strand
TTGTCCATCTTGCGGACGCCTTCCAGGTTGCTCTTGATCTTGTCCATCTCACGCTTGAGCGTGGACTTCATCTTCTTCGAGTAGCTTTCGATTTCGCCGGTCTCGAACAGTTTTTCCAACTGTTCCAAACGCTTCAGCCGTTCACGGATGGTGCGGAAGTTGGTCAGCGTGCCGCCCAGCCAGCGTTCCGACACGTAGTGCATGCCGCAGCGACGGGCTTCATCTTCGACGGCGTGACGCGCCTGGCGCTTCGTGCCGACAAACAGCACGTCCTTGCCACCGGCGACGGTGTTCTGGATCAGCTTTTTCGCCAGCAGCAGGCCCTTGACGGTTTCTTTGATGTTGATGATGTGGACGTTCCCACGCTTGCCCTGGATGTAGGGTTCCATGCGCGGGTTCCAGCGGCTCGCCGGGTTACCGAAGTGAATGCCGGCGTCGATCAACGCTTTGACGAGTTCTGCCTGAGTCATCTCAATCTCCTTGCAAACAGCGAATCCCACTCTAAGGATCGCCAGCCCGATCAACCGACAACCGCGCCAAACGTGCGGCCGACTTGGGGCTTTGGTCTTGGTTTCTAACCCATTTCACCGAGCGGCGGCGTTCCAGCGACCGTTCCGATGACCCCGCCTTGGCGCAAGCGGGTTTGTCATTGTATCGAAGCCCCCATCCGCACGCAATCGTGCCGTTTCCCCGCCCGGCGATCGAAAAATAAGGACTTACGCCACAAAATCGCCGTTCCTGCCATTTTGTTTCGCGGGTTTTTTGATAAGTCGAATCCAGATCGCGGCTTGCGGCAATAAAAAGCGCGCACGAGTGCGACATAGCTTGCCCAGCTTCAGCCTTGTTTTCACGACTTACGGCCACGCCCCGGCCCGGCGCGTCATCCCGCTGCCGATCGATCCGCCCGTTGCAATCGCGCGATAAACCGTGTTCCGACGCTCCCATGCTCCTGTTTTACCGCCGGCCGCGCTCGGCGTCGGCGGTAAAATCCGGCCCCGGGGCTCAGCGGGGCAGTTCCAGCAGTTCCGTCGCGTCTTTCAGGAAGGGGGCGATCTTGTCTTTCCCGCTCAAGGTAGCCGCCGATTCCTCGACGCCCCACGGGATCCCAATCGCCGGGTCGTTCCACCGGATGCCGCGCTCGTGCGTCGGGGCGTAGTAGTTCGTCACCTTGTAGTGCACCTCGGTGTTCGGCTCCAGCGTCACGAACCCATGCGCAAAACCGATCGGCACAAACAGCATCTGCAGATTATCCGCCGACAGCGTCGCACTGACGAACTTTCCGAACGTCGCCGACCCGCGCCGAATGTCCACCGCCACGTCCAGGATGCTCCCTTTCAGCACGCGCACCAACTTGTCCTGCGCGAAGGGGGGCAATTGGTAATGCAGCGCCCGCACCGTCCCCGCGGCCGCGCTGAGCGATTGGTTGTCCTGAACAAACTCCACGCTGATTCCCTGTTCCGCCAGCGCCTTGCGGTTGTAGATTTCCGCAAAATAGCCGCGGTGATCGCCAAACTTCTTCGGCGTGATCAGCTTGATCTCAGGAATAGCCAACGACTCAACGGTCATAACATCTCTCCAGATACACGGCGGAACTCCATCCGATCATCGGCCGATTACAGGACGCGCTTGACCACTTCCTGCACCGCCGCGATGCGCTGCTCGGCCGCCGCCCGGTCCGGCGCTTCGGCGATGATCCGCATGATCGGCTCCGTATTGCTCGGCCGCGCGTGCACCCAGGCGTCCGCCCAGTCGATGCGGATGCCGTCCTGCGTGTCCAGCGTCTCATTCGCAAATGCCTTGCCGATCTCCGCCACCGCGCGCTCCGCGTCTTCGCGCCGGCATTCGAATTTCGTTTTCACGATCTCGTATTTCGGAATTTCCGCCACCAGCTGCGACAGCGTTTTCCCGGTGCTGGCCATCAGTTGCAGGATGTACGCCATTCCCGTCATGGAATCGCGCCCGGGCACGATGCGCAGGTCGATCACGCCGCCGTTCCCCTCGCCGCCGACCACCGCCTTCTCGCGCAGCATCGTGTCGACGACATTCGCTTCGCCCACGGGCGTGCGGATCACGCGCGAGCCGTGCTGCTTCGCGATGTCGTCGATCATCCGGCTCGTCGACAGGTTCGTCACCGCCACGCCCGGCCGCTTGCTGAGCAGCCATTTGGCGCACAAGGCCAGCGAGTATTCTTCGCCGATGTACGTGCCGTGCTCATCGATCACCGCCAGCCGATCCGCATCCGGGTCCTGCGCAAATCCCACCGCCGCCCGCTGTTTCTTCACCTCGGCCGCCAATCCCGTCAGGTTCGCTTCGGTCGGCTCCGGCTCGTGCGGAAATTGGCCGTTCGGGGTGTTGTTGATGTGGATCACCGAGCACCCCAGCTTGCTCAGCAGCATGTTCGTTCCCACGCACCCGGCGCCATTCACGCTGTCGAGCACCACCTTGTACCGCTTGGAACTGATCCCCAGCACGTCCAGGTGATCCAGGATCGTCTTCGTGTGCAGGGCGTGCGTCTCGGTGTTGCGCGACGGCTGCACAAGCTTCTCAACGCGCACGTAGGATGTCGCCTCGGCGTCATACCGCTTGCGAATCTCGGCGACCGCGCCGGGCGGGGGGGCAACGCTCTGGCGGTTCAAAAGCTTGATGCCGTTCCACAGGATCGGGTTATGGCTCGCTGTGATGACGATGCCCGCATCCGCCTGCGCGTGCTGCACCATCATCGCCACGCCCGGCGTGGTGACGACGTCCAGGTCGATCGTCTCAATCCCCGAAGCCATCAGCGCCGAAAAGACCGCGTCCCGCACGAAGGGCCCGGAAGGTCGCCCGTCGCGCCCGACCACCACGCGAAAGTGGGTCCCGTTGCGCGGCTGCTGCGTCTCCTTCAGCCATGCCGCAAACGCCGACGCCATCCGCAGCGCCACCGCCGGGCTCAGCGTTCCGCCCACCGTGCCCCGCAATCCCGATACGCCGATCATCAATGCTTCCATCGTTGCCCTTTGTCGATCCTTGCCTCTGCTCGTTCCGGTCGATGCACATCACAACGCCGCTTCGGACGCCGCTCCGAACACATCGCCGAGCCGCCACCGAGCTGCCACCGACCCGCCACCGAACCACCATTGTGCGGCTGCCGCTCGGCCGTGCAACCCGATGCCTCGCTCCGGGTTGTCTCCCCCTGTTATCGGTTCTAAGCTGGCCCGCACTGAGGACAAGCTTTATGCAACGTGTCGGATTCCTGATTCGAGTCAACCCCTAAACGCTCTAATAATAAAAACGCCACCACAACCCCATCTGGCCCGAACTGGCCGCCGCCCTGAAAGCGGCCGGCATGCGAAATTATTCGCTCTGGCTCTCGCCCGATGGCACGGAGTTCGGCTACCTGGAAGTGGACGATTGGGCCCGCACGTGTGAAATCCTCGCCAAGTCGGACGTCCACACGCGCTGGCTGGCGTTCATGAAGGACTACCTGCGCACCGACACCGACGCCGCCCAGGGCGGCCAGCCCGTGCAGATGCTGGAGCAGGTCTTCATGCTCGAGTAGCCAAAAACGCGAAAGGCGTGAGCCCGGAAATCCCGTCGCTCACGCCTTTCGCTCGATCCGAACATCGCGCCAATGTTGTTGCGCCAATGTGATGGCGCCAATGTTATTGGCCGAAGAACGTCGTCGCTTCGGTGGATTCCACCGGGCGGCCGAGTTGGTCGGACGTGATGATCGTCTTGAACCGCACATCGCCGCTCTTGGCCGCCTTCACGGTGACCTTGTAGACCGCCTTGGCCTTGGGCGCCAGCGAGCCGAGCGGTTCGAACGTGATCGTCTTGCCGTCGACCGTGTCTTTCGTCTCGCCGCTGGCGGTGACGAAGCTCATCGGGTCTTCCAGCGTGCAGACGAGCTTGATGTTCGTGCCCGGGGCGGTTCCCTGGTTGGTGACTTCGATCGTGTACGTGGTCTGATCGCCCACGCGCACCGGGTCGGGGTTGTCGGCCGTCTGCACCAGGATCGCCGGCACGCCCGCCAGCGTCGTGGCGGCGTAGGCGGCTTGCGTTTCGGCGCACGCCGCGGTCACGCTCGCGGCACTCTTCATGTCGCCCGCCTCGGCCGCGGTGACGACGACCGTCACCTTCTTCGTCGCGCCCGGCGCCAGGTCGCCCAGGTTCCAACGCACCTTGCCGTTCGAATCCGAACGCCCGTTTTCGCTCGCCGCCTGCACGGTCACGCCCTGCGGCAGGTTGTCGAATACGACCGTGTCTTTCGCCACGCCGTCACCCTTGTTGGTGACGGAAATGTCATACGCGATCGGCTGCCCGATGAACGCCTTCTCCGGGCCCGTCTTGCTGATCTGCAGGATCGGCCGATGAACGGCCGTCGCGATCGAGGCGGCTTCGCTGTTCAGGCCCTCATCCGCGGAGGCGGTCGCCTTGATGACATAATTGCCGTTCTTGGCGGCCTTGGCGGTGAAGGCAAAGTCGCGGCTCTCGCCCGCGCCCAGTGTGCCCGCGTCATACGCAACCGCCGCCCGCCCGTCGTTGACCGTCAACCCTTCCGGCAACACCGCTTCCACCTTCACGTTCTTCGCCTGGCCGGAGCCGGTGTTCGTGACCGTGATCTTGTACGACAGCGTATCGCAATACATCGCATCCGCCGGCCCGATCGTCGTCACTCGCAGCGCCGGCGACACCACCGTCGTCGCCATGCAAAGCGACGTGTTGTACTTAGCGCTCAGGCACATTCCCAACGCGCCCGATTGCGTGGCCGTGCCTTGCAGTCGGACGATCTTGCTGTCGCCCGGCTCGAGCGAGCCGATCAGGTACGTCACCGTGTTCGGCTTCCCGTCGGGCGAGCCTTCCGTGACGTCCTTGATCTTAAACGTGCCCGGCACCGTCTCGGCGATCTCGACGCCTTCCAGTTTCAGCTTCGCAACGTTCGTCACCTTGATGTCGTACGAGAACGGCCGATTCGACTGCACTTCGACGGGAATCGATTTTTCCAAAAGCAGCGCGCTGGTCGACGCATCGCCGGTCGGGAAATACAGCTGTCCCTTCACCATGCCGTTGGCGGTGGTGACGTTGTCCATCGGCGCCATGGCGGCCGGCTTGGGCGCTTCAGCGGGCTTCGGCGCGGGGGCCGGCGCCGGGGTGAGCGGCGGGGCGGCAATCACGCTGGGCTTCGGCGGCTGCGGCGCGCAGCCGAACGGCATCGCCGCGGCGATCGCCAGGGGAATCAAACGGTGCAGTGAGTGTCGAGCGACCATGGACGCTTTGCTCCTTCAGACAGCGAACTTGCGATATGAAATTAACGATCCTTCATCTGGGTTATCGGCACTTCGCCCGCATTTCGCTCAGTGGATCACCCAAAACTTTCAGCAAATTGTCATTGCCTCCGAGCAGCGATCCCTTCCCGATTACGAGTTAGGGCGATTTTCGGGTCAAAAATCCAGCCATTATCGGTCGGCGAAAGAAGAGGTCCTACCACTAATGGTGGCGGGCGGGCGCGTCCGATCTCAAGCTACAGAACCCGGCCAATTTGTTAGGCCGATGTACGCGAGCCTGATTCCACGAAGGAGCCACTATGCAGATGACCATCGAATCCCTCTTTGACACCGACGGCACGGGCCTCACCACCGACAGCCGCCCGCCCTCGCGGCCGATCAAGCGAAAGTCGGCCGCCACGCTCAAATCCGTAACGGCCGACCCCATCCCGCACCGGCCGACCCCAGTGCCTCGTGCCGAGTGTCACACGCCTTACGAAGAGGAGATCGAGCGTTGGGACGGGCTCTACTGAGCCTGAACAAAAGATGACAGTTTGACCGCATTCCGCAGCCGGCGAATCCCCTCGCCGGCTGCTTTCATTCACGAAAAATTCGTCGTTTGAATTCCCTGTCCGATAACCCTACCATCGGCCCAACAGTTCTTTCGAAGCAGCACACGTCGTATCGCTCTCGAAGCAGCCAAATCCAAACGCGAGGAGTCGCATGCCTGTGGGGACCCGCAGTC
>JBQCCH010000418.1:0-4649 GCA_051962375.1 Tepidisphaeraceae bacterium | reverse complement strand
CCGGCCCCAGACGCCGAAGTTGCATTCGTCGAACGTGTTGCGCCGGATCGTGACATCATCGACGGGACCGCTCTCAAACCAGAAATTGGCATCGCCGGCGAGAAGAATCGCGGCGCCGGGCACGTGGAAATGGTTGTCCTCGATGCACACGCTGCCGGAGGTTGAAATCAGCAGGCCTCTGGCGCGATTGCCGCGCAGGACGCACCCGCGGATGGTGACATCCGGCTGCCAATCCAGGCTGTTGACGGCATCGCCGGCCCGCAGATCGGCCGGCGCGTCGTCCAGGAGCAACTCGCTGTATTCCTTGTTCAATCGACGCACGCTCATCACGCGGGCGGCATGATGCCGTTCGAGCGAATCGCTGCGGACAAACTCAATGCGATCGCCCGGGCGGGCGATGTCGATGCCGAGCTGCTCGTGATGCACGAGCCGAACTTCGACGGCGCCGTCATCGGCGCGGCGGCCGGTCACCTGGGCGTAGATGCCGTGCACGTTGGAGGCGTCATCCAGCTGGTTTTCGAAGATACAGTCGTTGAGCGCGATGTGGCCGGCGCAATTCACGAAGTGCGTGGCATCGGCCGTCAGGCTCACTTGGCGGCCGGGCGCGGGGGTGACGCGCAGGCGATCGATGGTCACGTCGCGCGAGTGCTGGGCGATCACGCCCATGCCGCCGCCGTGATGCAGGGTGATGTCGGACAGGTGTACGCCCCGGCAATCCTGGATAAAAATCACGGGCGCTTCGCGCCGGGGGCCGGAGAAAACGAGCACGTTTCCGACCGTGGGGGGCGAGGCGAAGTCAAGATCGATCCGCACGCGTCCGTCCCCCAGGTCGCTGGCGGTGAGGCGGTCTTCCGCGCCGTAATTGTCCTTGGCCATGTAGGCGGTTTCACGGTGGGCGGCATCGAATTCGAGGATGTTGTGAACGTCCAGCCAATCAGTCGCTTCCCCCTTGAACCGCAGCCGCCCGTGCTGCACCCGGTAGGGGTGATCGGCATTGAACTGAACCACGCAGCCGCGGTCATCGACCGAGAGAACCGCGCCTTCACTGTGAAAGGTGCGTTGCCAATCGACAGTGAAATTCGTCAGGGAGATGTCGTTGGTCCCCACGAGTGCGAAGGGGATGATCGAGCGATGAAACACGAAGCGGGCGCCGTTGCCATTGAGGTGGAAGCCGTCGGGCAGATGGAACAGGGGGAACGCCACGCGTCGCAGGCCGTCGCCGTTGTTGGAGATGAACAGGTAGTGTTCGTCGGCGCGGTCGGCCCAGAAGTCGTAGCGACCGGGGGCGAGCGTCAGGGTTTGGCCGCCGGGGGTGGTGCGGGCCGCGTGGAGAACGCGGCGCAAAGCAAGCGTCGCGTCACGACCGGTGTCGACGAGGGCGGACAACGCTTGCACTTCAGCAGCCAGGCTGCGGGAGGCCGCCTCGCTGGGGATTACGTCAATCGAATTCATGCTGGTTCCGCCAAGGAGAAAGTTACGAACCGCCAACCGCGTGCTGACGCTGCTACCTTGCCATGATTCGATCCTTTGAGCAAGAAAAATTGCACAAAAAAGCAAGATTTACGATGAGTCGGGACCTGGTCCGGGCTGAAACGTCGGATTCGAACGAGAAAAACGAATCGGTGAGGGGATTTTTATATTGACCATTTGTGCAATTTTGTCACATTTGCGGAATCGGATGGACGATTGAGGTGTGCAGCGGGGCGGCGGAGTTGAGCGGAAACGAGGTGTGACGGTGGCAATTCGCGAATTGTTGGAGCGGCATCGGCAGGGGTTCACGATCGGTGGGGTCGTCGTCACGCTGTTGATGATCGGCGTGATCTTTTACGAAACCTACGGCGGGGGCCCTTCGGTAGGGGACAGTTTTTTCACGGCCGATGATGGGCGGACCTGGTTTACCGAATCGGCGACCCAGATCTCCCCGTTCGACTATCACGGCGGCCAGGCGGTGCGGTGTTTCGTTTTTCGCACGCCCTCGGGGACTGAGTTCGTGGCGTATGAGGAGAACGTGTCCGACGAGGTGCGGGCGATCATGAATCCGAAAAAAGCGCCCGCGGCCGCCAAGCCGAAGATGATGACGATGGGCATGGGCGGCATGCTGATCAAAAAACCGGGCGAGGCGAATTGGCGGCCGTTCGATCCGATGACGTTGCCGCAATTGTTCAAGGACGTGGTCGGTCCGGACGGCTCCAAGCCGTGCGTGCAGGTTCAGCCTTGAATGAGAAGTGCGGTCGACCGCGTCGAGTGGATGCGTTCATTTCCGCGGAGGGGCAGTTGAACCGCCGACCACCAACCGGCAGCGGTACATGGCGTGCACCGGCTCGGCGTGCGGGTTGATGATTCGACTCAGCAGCTGCGAGGTGGCCGCCGCGCCCATGGTTTCGAACGGGCCGTCAATGCTCGTGAGCTTTGGCAGCCCGTGCGGGGCGGGGAAATTGTCGAATCCGCAGATGCTCACGTCGCGGGGCGTCTGGATGCGGTGCGTGCGAAGCCGCTCGATCAGGCGGTAGCCGAGGTAGTCATTCGGGCAGATCCAGGCGCGCACGCCGTGGGCGGCACGGCTGGCGATGTGGGCGGCGACGTGATCCAGTTGGGCGTCCAGATCCACGATGTTCGGGGGCAAGTAGCGGGCGTCCTTGGGAGAATAGTCCAGGTCGCGCTCGATCAGCACCTGAAGATAGCCGGCCAGGCGCGCCTGGGTGGATGGATCGGTGTATCCAAAATCCGCCAAACCGATTTTGCGGTGGCCCAGCTCCCACAGGTGGGTGATGAGTTGGCGCATCGAGCGGACGTTGTCTTCGGTGACGCAATCGATCCGGTCTTCGACGGCGCTGTCGGTGAGGGGGCGGCCGTCGTCGATGAATCGCACCAGTGCGAACTCGCGCGCCAGGGCGGTGATGGCGGCGGGGGAGGCGTCGCTGAAGACGGCTACGCCCGAGACGACGTGCTCCCGCAGCACTGGGGGCCAGTGGGAAATGTCGTCGAGCTTGTCGAATTCGCTGGGCGTCAGGTATTCCACGTGCAATGTCGCTCGGCCGACGCGGGCGGCGCTGGACATTCCCTGGATGAGGCGCATCGAAACCAGGTGATGCACGTTTGAAGCTTCGAACGACCCGCGGCACAGGACGCCCAGGTGCACCAGGCCGGTCGCTTTGCCGGGGGGTGCGTCGGCGCGGGCGGCATCGCGTGGAGCGCGGCCGCGGAAGCCCATGCGGACGGCCGCCTCGGCGACGCGGGCGCGGGTGGCGGCACTGATGCGGGGGTGATTCTTCAGCGATCGGCTGACCGTCGCTTCGGAAAGATTCAAGGCTTGTGCAATTGCACGCTGTTCACCGGCCATGATCCTGCAGTCTACAGAACGGCGGGCGGATCGCCTAATGAATCGGTTTTCGCCGCATTCTGGGGTGATTGGGGCGTCGCGCGCGGAAGCGGCCGGTCGTTCGGTGGGAGTTCTCGACGGGCCAGAATCGGCCCGAGACCGGAACTTGCACAATGTGCAAAATTGCACGGATAACTTGCTACAATGCAATTTATTACGTCTCGCGTCGGCGGGCATGCGCGGGATGGTGCCGCATAAACAGGGGATTGACGGGAGAAAACGCCCAAAAAAAGAACTTGCACAACTAATAAATTAAGGTAGGCTTATCTTGCATAATCAATGGCTTCGTCGGCGTCGCATCAGACACATCCTGCGGCCTGGCGGGCACAGGCGGCTCGAACCTGTCGCGGATGTCGCCGCGGGCGGGTCGTCTTTGGCGGGACCTTTTGGCGGAGGGAACGATGCAGCGTGCGAAATTCGGCAAGGGCATGTTTTATCGGAAGACGGCGCTCGGTCTGGCAGCGGCGCTGACGGCGCCGGCGCTGGGCGCCTCGGCGACCTGGAGCGGCGCGGGCGGGGACGGCGCTTGGTCCAATCCTGCCAACTGGTCGGGCGGAAGCAGTCCCGGTTCAACGTCCGGCACCACCAACACCGACACCGCGACCTTCGCCAGCGGCGGCACGGGCGTGTTGCCCGTTGTGGTGGATGCCGGACGCAATCTGCAATCGATCCTGTTCACCGGAACCGATGCGTACATCATCGGCACCACCGGCGGCAACGCGCTGGTGATGACCGGCACGAGCAACTTCGCGCAGCCGACGGTGCAGATCAATGCCGGCGCGGCGGCGGCCGAAGTGGTGAACGCGCCGATCCTTCTTTCGTCGGCGGGCAACGCGGTGTTCGGCAATTATGCGGCGGCCGCGGGCAATACGCTGACCATCGGGGGGAGTGTCAGCGCGTCGTCGGCCTTCAGTGGTTCGCTCTACCTGGTCGGCACCAACACCGGCGCGAATGTCGTCAGCGGCAATGTCACGAACGGCGCGGGGCTGATCGGCGTGCAAAAATTGACGGCCGGCACGTGGAACCTGACGGGGACGAACAATTTCGGCAGCACGAGCAATGCCGCAGGATTCACCGTGGTCGACGGCGGCACCTTGGGCATCGGCGGCAACACGACGGCCGGTGCGACGTACGTGGGCTATTCGGGAACGGGCAACGGCGCGCTGAGCGTTTCGGCGGGCGGATCGTACAACACCGGCGCCGGCGTCACCTGGCTGGGCAACACCAGCGGCGCCAAAGGCGTCTTGAATGTGGCGGCCGGCGGGAGCTA
>JBQCCH010000417.1:0-8490 GCA_051962375.1 Tepidisphaeraceae bacterium | reverse complement strand
ATCGTGATCAAATCCTGGCGATCGCTCAGAAGCACGGAGCGGGAAACGTGCGCGTGTTTGGTTCGCGTCGGCACGGTACGGCGAGGCCGGGGAGCGATGCGGACTTTTTGATCGATATTGTGGGCCCGACGACGCCGTGGTTTCCGGGGGGATTGATCAGCGATCTGACGGCATTGCTGGGTTGCCCCGTGGACGTGGGGATGGAGACGGAACTTCACCCAACAGTACGCGACGCGGTGCGGTCAGAGGCGGTCAAGCTAGGACGGAACGAGATCGCGACCGGCTTGATGAGAAACTGATCATGCGGGTGATCGATGAGCATGTTCCGGAGTTGTTGGCAGCCGTCATGCGGATGCGGAGTGCTTTGTAGTGTCTGACCTGCTTGACCAGCTTCATACGCATTTTGGCCTGCGTGACTTTCGGTTGATGCAGCGCGAAGTGATCGAGGATGTCTTGGCCGGGCAGGATGTGGTTTGCGTGATGCCGACCGGGGCGGGCAAATCGCTCTGCTACCAGTTGCCGGCCGTGGTGCAGGGGGGGCTGACGCTGGTGGTGTCGCCGCTGATCTCGCTGATGGAGGACCAGGTCCGCCAGCTGCGCGAGCGCAACATTCCGGCCCATTTCCTGAACAGTTCGCAGCCGATCGCCCTGCAGCGCGACGTGCTGGCCGAAGTGAGCGGCGACTTCAACGGGCTGTTGTACGTCGCGCCGGAGCGGTTCGCGCACCCGGGATTCCAGGCGGCCATCGCGAAATTGAGCGTCCGGCTGCTGGCGATCGATGAAGCGCATTGCGTGAGCCAATGGGGGCACGATTTTCGCCCGGAATATGCGCAGCTCGGGCAGGTGCGGACGCGGCTGGGCTCGCCGGTGACGATCGCGCTGACGGCAACCGCGACCGACGACGTCCGCGAAGACATCATTCACCTGCTGCACCTGCGCGAGCCGCGGATGACGATCACCGGCTTTGATCGGCCGAACCTGCGGTATGCGGCCCGGTGCGTGGATCGGGCGCGGGAAAAGGACGACGTGCTGCACGAACTGGTCAAGGCCAGCCACGGCAGCGGGCTGGTGTATTGCGCGACGCGTCGGACGGTCGATGAATTGGCGATCGAATTGAAGCGTCAGTTTCCGGACCGCATGCTGATCCCGTACCACGCCGGCATGCCGCAGGAAGAGCGGACGCGCAATCAGCAATTGTTCATGCAGACGCCCAACGCGATCACAGTCGCCACCAACGCGTTCGGCATGGGGATCAACAAGCCGGACATCCGCTTCGTGGTGCATTATGATCTGCCGGCGACGGTGGAGGCGTATTACCAGGAGGCCGGCCGCGCGGGGCGCGACGGCGAGATGTCCGACTGCACGCTGATCTACCATTTCGGCGACCGCAGCACGCAGGAATTCTTCATCGACAAGATCGGCCAGGATGCGTACGACGTCGACCCGCAATGGATCGCCACGCTCAAGGAGCGGGCGACGGCGAAGCTCGACCTGATGGTGCGTTACGCCCGCTCGCCGCGGTGTCGGCGGCTGCAGATTCTGGAGTATTTCGGGGATGAGTCGGCCGTGGAGCAGTGCGCGTGCGATGTCTGCCGCGGCGCGCTCGACGAAGGGGAGATCACGCCGGAATTGACGACGCTGGTGCGCCAACTGCTCAGCGGCATCGCGCGATTGAACGGCCGATTCGGGTTGACGGCCGTCGCGGAGGTGCTGGCGGGCGTGGAGAGCGAGCGCACGCAGAAGTGGCAGCTCGATCATCTCAGCGTGTTCGGCCTGCTGAAACATCATTCGAGCAAGGTGCTGATCAGCATGCTGCACCGGGTCGTGGAAGCCGGCCTGGCGCGCTTGCGCGATCCGGAGGGGCTGCGGCGGCCGATGATCGAACTGACGCCGGCGGGGGCGGCGGTGATGAAGGCGCAAACCCCCGTGCCGGGCGTGCTGGGGAACCTCGTGCCCAGCAGCACGCGGGCAGCCCCCAAGGCCCGGCCGAAACGTGCGGCGGAGGAAGCGGTCGCGCTCGATGACGTGGGCAAGCTGGTCTTTGAAGAACTGCGACGCGTGCGCGGCGAGCTGGCGCGCGAGCACGACCTGCCCGCGTACGTCATTTGTCATGACAAAACGCTGGCGCTGATCGCCCAGCATCGCCCGCAAACGCCCGAAAGCCTGGAACACATCAAGGGCTTCGGTCCGCACAAGGTGCGCCTGTATGGCGAGCGACTGCTGGCGGTGGTGCAGGGGGCCTGAACGCGGCTGAGACGTCCCGCCGGCGAGCGTGGCATGTCGCAAATTGTTCAAAATAGAACGCAAGTTGAGATAACGACGGATTCGGCAGCGCGGTATGTTACGGGGGTAGAGATTGTCGAACGCCGTTGGCAGCGGCATCGACGGAGACGCATTTCGATCGCGATTGATCCAGGCAACCGGCCGAGCCGGAATTGAAGTTCCGAATCTGTCGGTGGCTATTGTCCGATCCAAGGCGTTCTCATCCATATCGTCCGAGTGCAGTGCGGCCTGAGCCCCCGAGGCTTACCCTGAGTGAGGAGTCCGACATGTCGAAACGTCATGCAACGTCGTCCGGTTTCACCCTGGTGGAATTGCTGGTTGTCATTGGCATCATTGCGGTGCTGATCTCCATCCTGATGCCCGCCCTCACCAAGGCGCGGCAGTCTGCGATGCAGATCAAATGTGCCGCCAACATGCGCCAGATCGGGACGGCCATCATCATGTACACGGGCGACAACCGGGGCTCCTATCCGTACACCTTCGCCGGCTACACGGGTGTGACCTCGGCCGCGAATGTCAGCACGCCCTGGTTCATCACCAGCAGCGTGGCGCCGCCGACGCTGTACCTTGACCTGTTGCCGCGCTACGGCATCAAGACGAATGCGAACCGCATCTGTCCGGTCGTTTACTCGGCCAACGTGGCGACGATGGGCGCGAACGTGCAATACTGGAACTATCGCTACAACGCGATCCTGGGCGGAACGCAGTACACGAAGTCGACCGACGCGTTTCCCTCGTTCAATTACGACTCGGCCCGGAGCTTCGCGTTTGCGCGGCCGATGCGGCTGGGCGCTTTCAAGAACTCGAGCAAAACCGTGATGCTGGTGGAAAGCGCCAGCATCGGGACCTGGGCGGCGTGCACCGGGCAGCAGTTCCGTTTGAGCGAGCCGATCGCCGCCTCCGGGCAGCAGCAGGCGGTCGTCGCGGACTGGGACCTGATTCATGACGTGAAGTACGTCGGCAACGCGACCTTCTGGACGCCCTGGGGCATCAAGGCGCAGAAAAAGGGGCGCATGAACATTTGTTTCGCCGACGGTTCCGTGGAAGCGACCCCCGTGCAGTATATTTCGCACCCGTCGCCGGCCTGGGGGAATGGCGACCTGAAGATCGATCCGAGGCGCTAAGCGTGGCGGTGACTCAGAGCCGATACAACGGAATTCGTACAGCCGATTGATGCGGCGGAGTGACAATGAACATCCGAGAAACGCTCAATAAACACAGCAAGGCGGCCACGATCGTGATGGCGCTGTTCGTGGTGGGAATGGCGGCCGTGATCTACTGGCAGGCGAACGGACCGAGCGGCCCGACGATTACCGCCAAGGCGTGGTACACCGATGATGACGGCAAAACCTGGTTCGCCGACAACATCTACAAGCCCACGCCCTTCGATCACAACGGCAAGCCCGCAGTGTGGGCGGCCGTCTTCAAGTGCCAGGACAAAACGTTCGTGCCGTTCGTCACGCGATTGTCGCCGACGTTCTTGAAAGAAGCGCAAGCCTTGGAAGCGAAGAATGACCCGGACTACGGCGTGAAGTTTGAAGCGCTGCAGCGGCAGGGAACGGAGATTCGCAAAGTGGGCGACACCAAATGGGTGTCGGCCGACAGTTCGACGGGGCAGGCGCTGGTGGCCCAAGGGATGAAATGCCCGGACGGCAGCACGATGGTGCCGATCATGCCTTAACCGCGGGCAAGTGCGCCGCGCGTCACGGATTGATTGAAACGCAAAACACGATGAAGCCCGGCTGATGCAGCCGGGCTTTTTCGTTGAACCGTTGGTGTCGGGCGATCGCGCCTCAATTGACTGCATCCACTTGATTTTGCACACCGGTGAAGTCATCATTTCGTGCAACAGCAGGGAACTGATAACGCGGGTTAGCGATCGCGTTTGCGGAGTGAGGAACGGCCGGCACACGTCCGACAAGCGCCGCAGGACCCGCAGCCATAACAACAAAGGCCGGCACGGGAAGGAAGTGTGGGATGGGAAGCTTTTCAAAACGTACGGTGGTCGGGATCGGGTTGTTGTCGCTGATCGCTGGATGCGCCAGCTCAAGCGAGAGCGCGTCGCAGGACCAGCTGACGGCGAATGTCGGGAAGTATCCGTCAGCGCCGTCGGGTGTTTACAAGCCGCGTGTCGGCGTGCCGCCGTTCGCGGTGAAGGCGACCGGCGGATTCGCCTCGGGCGGCAGCGAAGCCGAGACCGACGCGTTGGCTGCCGACGAAATGTCGACGCTGCTTGATCAATCGGATCGCTTCCAGGTCATCGAACGCGCCCAGCTGCAGAAACTGCTGGATGAGCAGAACATGGAAGGCATCGTCCGCCCGGGCGAGATGGCCAAGACCGGGCAGGTGCGCGGCGTGGATTACCTGCTGATCGGCAAGGTGACGAACCTTCGCGTGAAGAGCGAAAGCAACGAGCACGGCTTCGGGCTGGCTCAGGTCGGCGGGATCATCAATCTCGGCGGCGCGGACGTGAAGAAAAAAGAGATCAAGCTCACGACCGAAGCGGGCGTGGACATCCGCCTGGTGAACCCGACGACGGGCCAGGTGCTGGTGAGCAATTTCAGCGAATACAACAAGACGGATTCGGCCGGGGCGCTGGGGGTGGACATCCTGGGCGCCAGCGCCAATGCCGACGCCGACATCCAGGTGAGCCAGGACGACAAGGGCAAAATCCTGCGTCTGGCGCTGGACGACGCCCTGCGCAAGAGCCTGCCGAAGATCGACAAGTTCCTGCGCAGCCCGGCAAACCAGGCGACCGGCTCCGATGCAGCGCCGGCCGCGGCCCCGGGTGCGGCGGCTCCCGCGCCGGCGGGGAACAGCGCGGTGGTCGCCAAGCGATTCTGCCCGACCTGCGGCGCTGAAATTCCGCCGGGCGCGAAGTTCTGCCCGAAAGACGGCACGAAGATCGAATAACGGTCGTGCCGCGGTGGATTGGGATTGAAAGGCCGGCGGCGTGAAGCACTTCACCGCCGCCGGCTTTGTTTGGCATTTCCAGTGAGCGGACGCCGGGTGCGCGTCTGCGGGGAGAATTAACATGAGCAAGCGTATCGCGGATCGGGCCCGCATCGGGCGCATCGTGCTGACCGGGATGATGACGCTCGTCTGGACGGGCGGGCTGCACGCCTTGGCGGCGGAATCGGCAAAAGGCAAGCTGCCGCCGACGCTGGCGGAGAAGATCGAGCGGTCGTTCGCGGCGATCGAAGCGGCCTCGCGCGAGCAGCCGCGTGATACGTTTGATCCGCAGGCGATCCTTGAAATCGCCGGTCGCGATCCGGGCCAATTGTTCGACTGGGTGCGGCAGAACACGCGGTATGTGCCCTATGCGGGCGAACTGCGCGGGCCGATCGGCGTGTTGATGGATCGGACGGGCAACAGCCTGGACCGGAGCCTGCTGCTGACGACGCTCTTCTCGGCCGCGGGTTATGAAGCGCGGCTGGCGTGCGGCACACTGACGGAAGGGCAAGCACGGCAACTGGTCACCGATGCGAAGCCGCCCGCGGAGGCGGCCGCCGAGAAAGTGGATGAGCAGGCGACGATCCAGGCGTATGCGGATCAGTTCAAGCTGGATGCCGACAAGATTCGCCAGGCGATCGCGGGGGGGCGATTGGAAGCGGATCACCTGGCCGAGGATGCGGCAAGCCGGGTGAATCAGCAAGCGCCGGTGCTGGCGGCGGCCCTCGGCGATGGCGTGGCCGAGCCGGTGAAGCCGGAGACGACCCACTGGTGGGCCGAAGTGAAGCAGGATTCGGGCTGGGCGGCGTTTGACCTGGGCGCCGCGGCCGCCGGGCAGACGCTGACGAAATCCGAAAAAACGGTCGCTCCCGACAAGATTCCCGCAGACCTGAAGCATCAGGTGACGGTGAAGTTGGTGGTCGAGCAATGGGCGGCCGGGAAGTTGAGCGAGAAGACGGTCATTGAGCAGCCGATCGCGGCGGCGGAGGCGATCGGCGTGCCGGTCACGCTGGTGAACACGCCGCTGAAATGGCCGACGAAGTTCTCGGCGCAAAGCGACGGCGATCTGGATGCGGCCGTGAAAAAAGCGATGGCTCAGCAGGATGAATGGCTGCCGGTGCTGGTGATCGGCAATCGACAGGTGTCGCACGCGAGCGTGCGGACGGACGGCTCGATCAACGACAACCCCAAGCCCGACCCGGCCGGCCAGATGGGCGGGAGCGTGGGCGGGGCGTTCGGCGGACTGATGGGGGGCGGCGGCGAAAGCGCCGGCGAGGCGACGGCGTGGACCGCGGAGTGGATCGATTATCAGATCCAGACGCCCGGCCACGACACACGGACGATTCGGCGCCAGGTGTTTGACCTGATCGGCCCGGCGGCACGAGCGTCGGGCGTGAACCAAAAGCCGGGCGGGAAGGACGAAGAGCGCCGCCTGGCGACCGGCCTGCAATTGAGCGGCAAGGTCGACATCCTGATCCAGGCGAATCAGATTTCGCCCGACTTTGTGCAGCAGCAATTGCTCGATCGGACGCTGGCGAGCAAACAACTGATCCTGGACCTGGCCCGCGAGACGGCCGCCAAGACCGATCCGCAGCAGAACGCCGCACCGGCGAGTGCGACCTCCAGCGGCGACCTGCTCGATCTGGCGATGGCCCGCCACGACTGGTCGAACGCGCGGGCGGATTCGTATTTCAATCAGATCAACATCCTGTCGTATCACGAACAGATGCAGCAAAAGCCCGACGGTTCGCTGGCGGCCTGTGAGGGGTTCGACATCGTGGCGAACGAGATGGGCGTGCGCGAGGGCGCCGACGCGCGGCAAGTGCGGCTGCGGCAGGGCGTGCTCGATACCACCGCCGAAGCGCTGCTGATCGGCAACTGCGGACGCGTGCACAACACGTCGGACCTGTTCACGGCGTCGCCGACATCGTGGAAGACGGTGCGGTCGGCGGATGATGCGGCGATCCAATCGCTGCCGGCGGACGCCCAAGCGCGAATGAAGCAGGACCTGGCGGCCGGCTATGTGGTGGTCGCGCCGGCGACGCTGCCGACGGATCGGGCGGCGTGCTGGTGGCGGATCGACCCGAAGACCGGGCAAACGCTCGGCATCGGCGCGATGGGGTGGGGCCAATCGTCGACGGAAACCACGCTGCACTACACCCGCGTGACGCTGAACGTGCTGGACACCATGTTGTGCCTGCTCTCGACCGCCACGGCCAAGATGCCGCAGGGCGCCAAGGCGGCGGCGGTCTTTGTCTGCATGGCCAAGGGAATGCTGAAGAACACGAAGCTGCTGATTTCCGCGCCGGCGAAGGTCGGCACGGGCCTGGTGATCGACATGATGACCGACATCCTGACGGCCGTCGTTGCACCGGGGGCCAAGGCGATCCTGAACCGATGAACGGGAGGAAACGATGCGGTTTCGAGCGATTCGCGTGGCGGCGATCTTGCTGCTGACGGCGGCCGCGCCCGGGGCGGAGGTGGCGCTGCTGACGGCCGATGGCGAGGGGCACACGCGCCCGTGTGAATCGTGCCCGACCGAAGTCGGCCTGGGCGGATTGGCGCGGCGCGGCACGCTCATCCGCCAGCGACGCGCGGCCGAGCCTGAGCTGGTCCTGGTCGAAGCGGGCAATTTCCTGTGCGGCAGCGAAACCGTTGCCGATCAGGGGCGGCGGCTGGTGCGCGGGTATGCGGCCCTGCGGTACGACGCGGTGAATGTTTCGTACCGCGACCTCGGCTTCGGCAAATCGGCGGCCGTCGCGTCGCTCGCGCCGTTGCCGGCGATCTCGGCCAATCTGGTCGACGCATCCACGGGCGAACCAATTTTCAAACCCTTTGTCGTCGTGAAAAAAGCCGGGGTGCGGATCGGGATCATCGGCCTGAGCGAAGCGCCGCCGGACGTTGCACAGTTGCCGCGGGTTCAGGCGCAATTGAAGGGCGTTCGGATCGATCCACCGCTGGCGGCGTTGGATCGGGTGCTGCCGGGCGTGCTGGCGCAGGTGGATCGGGTGGTGGTCGCGTATTACGGCTCGGCGAGCGGGGTCGAGGCGCTGCGCGAGCATCTGAACGGCCGGCCGATCACGGTGTTGGTGGGCGGGTGTCGTGTGGAACCAGCGGCGGGTCTGCCGCGGGTGATCGGCGTGGCGTCGCAGCATGGCAACTATGTCGCGCAGGTGTCGCTGGCGCCTTCGGAGCCCGATGCGCATCAATGGCCCGTCGCGCCGGCGATTCCTGAGGACCCGGCGATTTCAGCGG
>JBQCCH010000416.1:0-8493 GCA_051962375.1 Tepidisphaeraceae bacterium | reverse complement strand
TGGGCGATGCCCCGCCCGCCCGGCGGGATCGGGCGACGAGTTCGACGTGACCATGCCCAGCGTTGCCGTCATTCTTCCTGCCGCGGGGCGCAGCGTTCGATACGGGCGCGACAAGCTCGCCGAGACCATCGCCGGCCGATCGGTGTATGCGCGGTCGGCGGGGGCATTTCTGGATCGGCTGGGTCGGGATGTCGCCTGCGTCGTGTTTGTCCTCCCGCCGGGGGCGGATCCTCGAACCGTATTGCCGCCCGATCTGCTGGAACGGGTCGAAGACGCGTTGACGGAGTCGGCAGACGCGTTGGCGGAGTCGGCATCGGATGCCAAGCGACGGACGATTCTGTTTGCACACGGCGGCGCGTCTCGGGCGGAGAGCGTATTGAATGGCGTGCGGGCGGTGCCGGCGGAGATTCCCTTCGTTGCCGTCCATGACGCGGCCCGGCCGCTGGTATCGGCGACGTTGATCGAGCGGAAGTTCGCCCACGCGATCGAGCACGGCAGCGCCATTCCCGCCCTGCCGGTGAAGCTGACGATCAAGCAAGCCCGGGGCCCGCTGCCGGCGAAAGTGCAGCAGACGCTGCCCCGCGCCAGCCTGTGGGAGATGCAAACGCCCCAGGTCGTCCGCCGGCAAGACCTGCTCAGCGCGTATGCCGCCTGCCAGGTGCCTCTGGAGCAGGTGACCGATGACGCGCAGGAGCTTGAAACCGCCGGTTTGCCGGTCTGGCTTGTGCCGGGCGAAGAGGCGAATCTGAAGATCACCACGCCGCAGGACCTGCGGCTCGCCGAGCAGCTCCTGGCCGAGTGACGGCCGGGCAAATCCGCGGGTTCATCCTCCCCATCTTCGCAGGCGGCCACCGGGTGCGGGGGCGTGCTTTTGCGTCCGGTTCGACTTCCCGTATGATGCGGGACTTTCCCGATGAAGCGGGACTTCGAACTATTTCTTGCGTTAAGGGCATCATGAGCCGAACCAAATTCATCGCCGGCAACTGGAAAATGAACACCACCAAGGCGGATGCGATCGCCTTGGCGAAGGGCGTCGCCGCGGGCGCGCCGAAAGGATTGGACCTGGGCGTCGCGCCGCCGTTCGTGTATCTGGATGCGGTGGGCCAGGCATTGGCCGGATCGTCGGTGTTGCTGGGCGCGCAGGACGCGTATTTTGCGAAAAACGGCGCGTTCACCGGCGAAATCTCGGTCGACATGCTGAAGGACGTGGGGGTGAAATTCGTCCTCACCGGCCACAGCGAACGCCGACACGTGATCAAGGAATCTTCGGAGCTCATCAGCGAAAAAGCCGCCGCGATCTATAACGGCGGGCTGATCCTGGTGCACTGCGTGGGCGAAAAGCTCGAAGAACGTGATGCCGAGCAGACGCTGGGCGTGGTGCAGCGGCAGTTGGAAGAGCTGAGCCCGAAGATGGACGATCCGTCGCGGCTGGTGATTGCGTATGAGCCGGTCTGGGCGATCGGCACCGGCCGCAATGCGACCGATGCCCAGGCGCAGGACGTGCATGCCTTCATTCGGGAAGCGTTGGGCAAGCTGTACAACGCCGACTTCGCCCGAAACGTGCGGATCCAATACGGCGGCAGCATGAAGCCCGAAAACGCCAAGGGCCTGCTGATGCAGCCCGACGTGGACGGCGGGTTGATCGGCGGCGCGGCGCTCAAGGCCGACAGCTTCCTGGCGATCGCGAAAGCGGCTTTCTAAGGAAACGAAAGATCGAGCGTTCCCGCCACGAGATGCGAGGCGTCTGCCTCACGGTGCGGGATTCATCGATCTGCGTTCAGTGTTATGACTTTTCTCTATTATTCCCTGCTGACGTTGTTCCTGATCCTGAGCCTGTTCATGATCCTGCTGGTGCTGATCCAGAAGGGTCGCGGCGGTGGACTTTCGGCGGCGTTTGGCGGGGGCGGCGGCGGCAATACCGCGTTCGGCGCCAAGACCGGCGACGTGCTCACCTGGGCGACGTCGATCGTGTTTGGCGTGTTCGTCGCGCTGGCGATCGGCCTGAACCTGTTGGCGAACCGGATCCACGCGCAAAACACGCAGTTGATCGCCCCGACCACGCAGGTGGCGCCCGCCGCCACCGATGACCTGGCCATGCCCCCCGCCAGCACACCGCCGGCCAGCACGCAACCGGCCAGCACGCAGCCGACGACCGAATCGCCCGCGGCAACCGGAACGCCGGCCGCCCCGGCGCCGGCGGCGTCGCAACCGGCCAAGTGAGCATCGATCGACCCAGGAGAAACGCATGATTGTCAGCATGACGGGATTTGGGGACGCGGCAGCGGAACACGACGGCACGCATTACGTGGTCGAAATCCGCTCGCTCAACAACCGATTCTTCAAAGCCGTCATCAAGCTGCCGGATGTGATCTCCGGGATGGAGCCCGAGATCGAAACGCTGCTGCGGGATCGGCTCGTGCGCGGGAGCATCACGCTGATCCTGAAGATGCGCGTCGAAGGGGCGGAGGCGGCCTACCTGATCAACCAGGCGGCGCTGCAGTCGTATCTGCAACAACTGGAAGGCATCACCACCGCCGGCGGCGCGCGGATTGACCTGGCCGCCCTGCTGAGCCTGCCGGGCGTCTGCCAGGAGCCCGCCGACGATGTCGATCACCTGGAAAAGCACCAGCCGACGATCCGCCAGCTGATCTCGACGGCGATGGATAAGCTGCTGGTGATGCGCGCCCGCGAGGGCCAGGCGTTGTACGCCGACCTGATCAAGCATTCGGGCGTGATCGCCGCGGCCTTGGCGGAAATCGAGAAGCGGGCGCCCTTCGTTATAGACGAATACCACCGCCGGCTCTCCTCGCGCGTGGCCGAGCTCATGAGCAAGGCGCAATTGCAGGTGCAGCAGGTGGATTTGATCAAGGAAGTGGCGGTGTTCGCGGAGCGCTCCGACATCTCGGAAGAGATTCAACGGTTGCGGCACCACCTGAAGGCGTTTGAAAACGCGTGCCGAACCACCGAACACGCCGGCCGCAAGCTGGATTTCATCACGCAGGAAATGCTTCGCGAGGCGAACACGATCGGCAGCAAGGCGAACGACGCGATCATCGCCGGGCATGTGGTGGACATCAAAGGCGCGATCGACCGGATGAAAGAACAAGTGCAGAACGTCGAGTAACCGAAAGCAACTGACCATGGCCGAGCGAAAACCGAAGACGACGGGGCTGTTGCTGGTGCTCGTGGGCCCCTCCGGAGTGGGCAAAAGCACGATCGCACGGCTGCTCGCCGAGCGGACGCACGTGTGGTACACGGTCTCGGTCACGACACGCCCGAAGCACCCCGATGACGCCAAGGGCAAAGAGTACGACCACGTGGAAAAACGCGAGTTTTTCCGCCGGCTGGATGACGATCAGTACCTGGAATACGCCCAGGTGCACGGCAATTATTACGCCACGCCCAAGCATCCCACGCTGGATCTGTTGACCGAAGGCAAAGACGTGCTGCTGGAGATTGACGTGCAGGGGGCGCTTCAGGTGCGGGATGCGTTCGCGGAGGCGGTTCTGATCTTCATTTTGCCGCCCGATCAGGAAACGCTGCTGCAGCGGCTGACCGACCGAGGCCGCGACGCGCCGGACGACATCCAGAAGCGGTTCCGCGAGGCCCGCCGGGAAATCGGCATGGCACGCGGGAGCCGGGCGTTCGATTACATGGTCATTAACGACCACCTGGAGACGGCCGTCGATGAGATCGTGAAGATCATCCACCTGAAACGCGCCGGCGGGCTGTAGGGTATCTGAGTGGTAAGGGGTTGAATCGTTCAGTTGTGCGGGAACAACCCCGCCGATCTGCGGATTCAACGGCCCGGCTTGTTCAATCCGGCCAGGATCGGTACAATGCTCCGTCCGATTGGAAGAAACTCATGATTGAAGCACTCAAAAGCGACGAGATCGTCAACAAAGTCGGCGGCCGGTTTAAGTTAACCGCCCTGCTGCAGAAGCGCGTTCTGGAACTGATGGAAGGCGCCCGCCCGCTGGTGGATAAGCAGGACGGCATGACCGATCTGGAAGTCGCCATTCAGGAAGTGCTGCAGGACAAGATCGCCATCGATTACGAAGCCAGCGGGATCATTCCGCCGGATCAGGACTGATCGAATCGCTTCGAAGTTAACCCGTTTAAGCCGCACGCTTTGCCCCATTCCACGATGCCTCAGGCCTAATGCCTGTTGCATTTGCGGGGTTATGCGTGCGGCTTCTCTATTTTGCCGCTGTGGCGGTAGAATCCACGCACCATGGCCGAACCCGTGACAGAGTCGTTGCCGCTGAGGGGACGCGAGATCGTCGTAGGCGTGTGCGGCGGCATCGCGTGCTACAAGGTGGCGGATGTCGTCTCCAAACTGGTACAGCGCGGCGCGGGCGTGACGGTGGCGATGACGAAAGACGCCCCGAAATTCGTGACGCCCGTGACCTTCCAGGCGCTGACGGGCCGGCCGGTGCACACGGACATTTGGGACACCGTCGATGCCGGCGACGTGCAGCACATCAAGCTCACCGAGACGGCCGACCTGATGCTGGTGGCGCCGGCGACGGCGAACACGATCGCGCGGATCGCGGCCGGGCTGTGCGATGACGTCGTCAGCCTGCTGGTGAACGCGGCGGCGTGCCCGGTGCTCTTTGCGCCGGCGATGAATGACCGGATGTGGGCCAACCCGATCACGCAGCGGAACGTGCGAACGCTGCAGGACGCCGGCTACCGATTCATCGGCCCCGACGCGGGTTGGCTGGCGTGCCGGAACGTGGGGCCCGGGCGCATGAGCGAGCCGGGGGCCATCGTGGAGCGGGTGACCGCCCTGCTCACGGGCGAGCCGGGCGCGTGAGCCGGCGTCTTTGGCGCTCAGCTGATTTGACGGTCAGCTCAGTTGATGCCCAGCTCATTTAATGCTTAGCGGCGGGCCGACGATTTCCAGGTCGATGCGTTTGAAGGCTTCGGTCACTGCGGCGGGCGTTTCGCCGCCGGCCCGGGCGAGTTGATCGCATTCCCGGAACGCCGTCTCCAGGCCGCCGGGGCAGCAGGTGACGATCATTCGGCTGGGGGTGTCGCCGATGTTGGCGAAGGCGTGCACGCTGCCGCGCGGGGCGATCGCCGAGCCGCCGGCGGTGACGACGGATTCGACGCCGTCGACGGAGAATTTGACGGTGCCTTCGACGACGTAAAACATTTCATCTTCGCGCCCGTGCCGGTGCAGGGGCGGGCCGTTGCCGGGGGCGCTGATGTTTTCGAAGATAAAGCACTTGCCGTCGGTCATCGCCGAGTCGGCCAGGACGCGAATGCGCTCGCCGACGACGCTCAATGCTTCCCCTTCGCCCGCCGGTCGAATCACTGATTTCACCACGCCAACCTCCCGCCGACCCCATCGTTCATTTAGCAGCAATCTGCCAGAAGGCGGCAAGATACCCGCAAGGCGGGCGCGGTTTCAACGGGTTTTTCTGGGGCTAACGATGGCTCGTCACGCGGTAGCGGAACCAGTTGACGCTGCCGGGCAGTTTTTTGTGGGCGAGCACGCGCAGGGCGGCGGCGGCCTTGCGGGGCGGGTCGCCGGGGATGTCGAACATGCTGGAAACGCCCATGCCGCCGTCGGCGATCGGGACGATGACCTGGCTGATCTCATCGACCAGGCCCGCGTGCAGCATGGAGCCGTTGAATTTGCCGCCCCCTTCGAGCATGAGTTTGCGAATGTTGAACTTGCGACGAAGCTTGTCGAGCGCTTGCTTGAGATCGACCTCGCGCCGGCCGCAAATTAAGTAAGAGACGCCCGCCTGCTGCAGGTGGGCGCGGTAATCTTGGCCGGCCTGGTCGGTGATCAGGAGGATGACGTGGTCGCCGTCGACGTCGCCCTTCTTGAATCGCAGGGCGGCCTTGGCGTCGATGCCGATGGCGTACCCGTCGGCGGCGGCGTTTGCGATATGGTCGCCGGGCGGGATGGGGTGCTTGGCGCGTTTCAGCGTCATCGGGCGGCCGCTGAATTCTTTCATGGTGGTCGTGCCGACGATCCACGCCCCGACGCCGAACGTGTCGGCCGTCGATTCAAAAAGGCTTGCGCCGTTTTTGCCGCTGGGGAGCTTGCCCCAGCGTTGGGTCAGGATTTTTCCGTCGATGGTCGTGCACATGTGGCAAATCACGTAAGGCTTCACGGCAATTGCTCCTTGTCTGGCCGAATCGTAGGCGGGAGGCGGGTTGCGGGGTTCTCCTGAGTCGCGGTTTTTTGCTTGCTTTGCGTCGGCCGCAATCGCACGATGCCCGGCGCTCCGCCGCGCCGTGGGTGAAACAGAACCAGGAAAGGAACGGACCATGGGCACCATCACGACCAAAGACCAGACGCAGATTTACTTCAAAGATTGGGGAAGCGGTGAACCGGTGGTGTTCAGCCACGGGTGGCCGCTCTGTTCGGATGCGTGGGAATCGCAGATGGCGTTCCTGGTGTCGAAGGGGTATCGCTGCATCGCCCACGATCGCCGCGGGTACGGGCGTTCGAGCCAGCCGTCGTCGGGCAACGACATGGATACCTACGCCGACGATCTGGAAGCGGTCTTGGCGTCACTGGACATCCGCGGCGCGACATTCATCGGGCATTCCACGGGCGGCGGCGAAGTCGCGCGATACCTGGGGCGGCACGGCACGGGGCGTGCCAAGGGCGCGCTCCTGGTGGGCGCGATCACCCCATTGATGATCAAGACCCCCGCCAATCCGATCGGCCTGCCGAAGGAAGTGTTCGACGGCATCCGCCATGCGACGTTTTCGGATCGCTCGCAATTTTTCCAGGCGTTGAGCGAGCAATTCTTCGGCGCAAACCGCCCGGGGAACAAGGTCACGCAGGGAATGCGCGATGCGTTCTGGTTCCAGGGATTGATGGGCGGGCTCATCAATGAGTATGAGTGCGTCAAAGTCTTCAGCGAAACGGATCTGACCGAAGACCTGAAAAAGATCGATGTGCCGGTGCTTCTGATCCACGGCGACGACGATCAGATCGTGCCGATCGATGCGGCTGCCCGCACGGCGATCAAGCTGTTGCGGCACGGGACGCTGAAGGAATATCCGGGCGGCGCGCACGGCCTGGCCGAGACGGAGAAGGACAAGCTCAACGCCGACATCCTTGCGTTTCTGCAGCGATAACGAGCGCGGCCGAAGTCATCGAATCTTTCGCGCCGGCACGCCGACGACGGTCGTCTTCTCGGCGACGTCCGTGCGAACGACCGCCCCCGCGCCGACCGTGGCGTGAGCGCCGATCGTGAGACACTGGATGATCTTGGCCCCCATGCCGATGAAGGCGAACTCCTCCACTTGGACGCGCCCCGCGAGCAGCGCCCCCGGCGCGACGTGCACCGCGCGGCCGATGCGGCACTCGTGATCGACGACGGCGGCGGTGTTGACGATCGTCGAATCGTCGATCGACGCTTCGGTGCAGATCACCGCGCCGGCCGCGACGACGACGTTTTTCCCGATCCGGGCGGACTTGGAGACGATCGCCCCCGGGTGGATGGCATTGATTAGATCCAGCCCGGCGGAGGCGGCTTCGGCGGCGTATTGATGGCGCACGCGGTTGTCGCCGATCGAGATGACGGCGGCCCGGACTTTCTGCTGGCGCAGCTTGAGGAGTTGGTTGATGCCCCCGAGCACGGGCACGCCGGCCACCTGGGTGCCGTGGAGTTGCGGGTCGGCATCCAGAAAGCCGACGACCCGGTGCTTGCCCATCGCCTGCAGAATGTCGAGCACGACTTTGCCGTGCCCGCCCGCGCCGACAAGGATCACGTCCATTGGCCTGCTCCCATTTGGTGGCCTGCTCCCATCTGGGCCGCACCGGTTGGCGAGGATCGCCCGCGGCGCGCTCGGGCCGCGGGCGATCCGTGCGGCGGGTTACTTCTTGCGTGCTTCCTTGACGGCGTCGGTGAACGCCTTGGCGGCCGCAGTGATGCCGGCCCAATCCTTGTTTTGCATCGCGTCCTTGCTGACCAGTGCCGAGCCCGCGCCGACGCAGACGGCGCCGGCCTTGATCCACTGGCCGACGTTCTTGGCGTCGACGCCGCCGGTGGGCGTGAGCTTCAGTTGCGGCAGCGGCGCGAGGATGTCCTTGAAGTATTGCGGCCCGAGCGCGGTGCTGGGGAAGACCTTGATGACATCGCTGCCGAGCGTCCAGGCGTTGACGATTTCGGTGGGCGTGAAGGCGCCGGCGATCATGACTTTGCCCTGGCGGATGACGGTATCGATGATGGCCTTGTCGGTCATGGGGCTGACGACGAACTGAGCGCCGGCGCGCATGGCGTCGGCGGCGGTGCCGGCGTCGATGACCGTGCCCACGCCGACGATCGCCCGATCCCCGAGCCGGTCCGCCAGCAGCTCGATGCCGTGAATGGCTTTGGGGGTGGACATGGTGACTTCGATGCTCAGCACGCCGCCGGCAACGAGGGCTTCGGTCAAGGGCTCCAGGATGTCGACCGATGGGGCGCGAATCACCGCGACCACGCCACTGTCACTCATGCGAATCAGCGTTTGTTC
>JBQCCH010000415.1:0-7545 GCA_051962375.1 Tepidisphaeraceae bacterium | reverse complement strand
GCTGAAGGCGCCGACGACCTTTCCTTCGTCGGTGGCCGAAAACATCGGCTATGCCTTGCTGCGGTCGCAAACGCCGCATCGCGAGCCGCGCGAGCAGATCCAGGCGGTCATGAAAATCGGAACCCAGGGCGGGTTTCACGGCCACTTCGATCGAACGTGCCTGGATTACCTCGCCCGGTACGGCCGAAATTTCTGGAACCCCGAAACCATCTGGTACGGGTACGGCAATTACATGTACAAGTTCTTTGTCCAGACCTCGGTAGCGGGCAACATGGTGGTGGTCGACGGCAAGCAGCAGGAGGCGGTGCCCTCCAAGCAGTTGCTGTTTTACCCCGGCAAAATGATGCAGGTGTCGGTGCAGGAAACCAATGCCCGCTGGTCGGACCCGCCGTATGGCGGCATGCAGTATTTTCCGGGCGACACGTTCGCGCAGCAGATGCAGAAAAATCAGCAGAGCATTCCGCTGGTGTCGGATCGCGCTTACGGCGAACTCGGGCCGATGAGTGATCGCGTCATGCAGCGGCGACTGGCCATCGTGACGGATGACTACGTGCTGCTGGCCGATTACCTGAAAGGGGAGCAGCCGCATACCTTCGACAACGTGCTGCAGATGCGCTCGCTGCAAAGCTTCGAGGCGGCCGACAAAGCATTCGAGCGGCACGACGCGCAGTATGTCGCCGATCCGCACAGTGCCGGCCAATTCATCACGGATTGCGATTGGTACACCGCCGCCGCCCCGGCCTTGCTGAAGTACCGCTTTGATTTCGGCAAAGGCGCCGACAACGAGGGAACCCGCGTTGATCTGCAGGAGCCCGGCACACTGAAGGTGGATGTGCACGCGCTTTGGCCGCAGAAGCAGGAGATCATGAATGCGATGCCGCCCGAAACGCAGAATGAGCAGCAGTGGGTCAGCTATTCGGTCACCGGTGATGGCAAAGAACTTGCGCACGGCGAACGGGGCGTGTGGATCCTGGGCACGGCCGACGTCGATGTGCCGGTGAAGGGGCTGAACGCGTTGACGCTTGAATTGACGACGAATGGCGGCGGCGGATCGGTGCTGTCGCCCGAGGGGATCAAGCAGGCCAAGCGCAAAACGCTCTTTTGGACCAACCCGCGCCTGGTGTTGGAGGACGGCTCAGAAGTGCCGTTGACGCAATCGCCCGCCGGTGAGAATGTGGACCTGCCGAAGGAAGCGGGGAAGGACTATTACGGCGGGCCCATCAAGATCGCGGGCGAGCCGGCGAAAAACGCCTGGGCCGCTCAACCGAAAGATTACACGAAGCCGGGCCTGCTGCATGTCGACCTGGCGGGGAAACACGCCGTCCGATTCAAGGCCACACTCGGCGGCGATTTCCCGTTCGGTGACGAATCGAGTCGCCGCCGGGTCTTGGCGATCCGCAGCAAGGGAGCCGCCGCGCGGTTCCTGACGATTCTCGAACCGTATGAATCGGACGCGATGATTCGCTCGGCCCGTGCCGAAAGCGCCGATCGTATCGTCGTCGACCTGAAGGACGGGCGACAGCAGACGATCGACCTGGCCAACCTGGAAGCCGGCGAGGGTGTTCGCGTTACGATCACCGAAACGCGAGACGGGAAGACGGTTCGGACGGAATCGACCAGCGGAAAGTGAGCGGGTGGCATGGGTCGATGTCGAAACATACGCTGGGCGCTCACCGGCAGGCGCGGGCTTGTCGTGATGGGGATTCTTTGTGAGGTGGCGACGGTGACTCCGATGCAGGCGGCGGAACAGCCAGTGATCTCGACGCAGCCCGGCTCGGAGATGCCGGCGAATGTGCCGAATCCGTTGCGTTGCGAAGACGGCACGCGCGTCACCACGCCGGAGGCATGGCTCAAGCGGCGTCGCCCGGAATTGCTCGCCCTGTTCACACGGGAGATGTACGGGCAGATGCCGCCCCCGCCGGCGGGAATGAAATTTGAGATCTTCGATGACGATCCGCACGCGTTGGATGGATTGGCAACGCGTCGGCAAGTCGCGATCAATTTGACCGGCGCGCCGGATGGGCCGCGCATCGACCTGTTGCTCTACCTGCCGAACGCACGGAAGGGGCCCGCCCCGGTCATTTTTGGACTGAATTTCTGGGGCAATCACGCGGTCATCGCCGATCCGAAGATTCGACTCACGCCCAGCTATGTCGAATCCGGCGGCGCGCTGCACAGCTACCTGGATTTGTCGGGCGTAAAAAACAACCGCGCGACGGACGCGTGCCGCGGCACGGACGCGGTGCGCTGGCCCATCCGAGAAATGCTCCAGCGCGGGTATGGATTCGCCACAATCTACCGCGGCGACATTGATGCCGACCTGAAAGATCGGCCCGATCTGAGCATCAAACGTCTTTTCCCCGAGCTGCAGCATCGGGGCGATAATTTTTCGACCATCGGCGCCTGGGCGTGGGGCTTGAGCCGGGGCATGGATTATCTCGTCACCGATGCCGGCGTTGATCCCAAGCGCGTGGCGGTGTTCGGATGGTCGCGCCTCGGCAAGGCGGCGCTCTGGGCGGCGGCCAATGACACGCGGTTTGCCTTGGTGCTGAGTGCCGAGTCCGGCTCCGGCGGGGCGAAGCTGTTTCACCACAACGTGGGCGAATCGATCCGGCGGCTCAATGAGGTCTTCCCTCACTGGTACTGCGAGAATTTTCGCAAATACAACGATCACGAAACGACACTGCCGTTCGATCAGCATGAGGTGATCGCCCTGATTGCCCCGCGTCCGGTGTACGCATCGGCGAGCGAGGGGAGCCAGATTTTTGACCCGATCGGCGAGTTCCTGGGCCCGAAAGCGGCGGAGCCGGTGTATCGGCTGCTTGGCGCGGGCGGATTGCCGGCCGAATCGACCCCGCCGCTGGGGGTTTCGGTGCAGGGCACGCTCGGCTATCACCGCCGCCCCGGACGGCATGATGTGACGCCGTTCGATTGGCAAAATTATCTGGCCTTCTGCGACCACCATCTTCAACCCCCGCCAGCGACGCAGCCGGCGAATCCCTGAGTTTTCCATTTTGTTTGGCGCCATGACCATGACCCCTCTGACCGACCATCGCATTGCCGACCTGACTGCCCGTTACCTGCGCGACGCCGACGGACGCGTGGGCCTGATGCTGTTCCCGACTTCGCTGGAGTCGCGCCTGGCAACCCGCCGCACGACCCTGCGCGGCGAGCCCGCCATCGACCTGATCCCTGGCGGCGACGCACCGCCGGCCATCGTGATCGACCCGTTGGCGCACGTGAAAATCGTCGGCGATTCGTATCCCGGCGCGTTCGCGCAGGGGCGCACGATGCGGTGCTCGGAATCGAACGATCGCTTCCGCTTCGCGGGTCAGCATGTGACGCGCACGGGCCAGACCACCCGCGTCATCACGACGTTGGCCGAGCAGAGTGGGCTGAGCATCGAGCACACGCTGAGCTGGACCGCCGGCGATGCGGCCGTCGAGATTCGAACGGCATTCACCAACGGGTCGAAAGCGCCCGTGACGCTGGAGATGCTGACCAGCTTTTCGATCGGCGGCATCACGCCGTTTCACCCGTCCGACGCACCGGGCCGGTTGCGGGCGCATCGGTTTCGGTCGGTGTGGAGCGCGGAAGGGCGGCTGCAGACGGAGTCGATCGAGCAATTGCACCTGGAGCGCTCCTGGAGCGGCGCGGGCCTGTTCAGCGAGCGGTTCGGGCAAGTCGGCTCGATGCCCGTGCGCGGCTGGTTCCCGTTCGTGGCGGTCGAAGACATCGAAGCCGGCGTCACCTGGGGCGCGCAACTCGCCTGGGCGGGCAGCTGGCAGATGGAAATCGCCCGCCAGCATGACGACGTCTGCCTGAGCGGCGGACAGGCCGACCGCGAGTTCGGCCATTGGATGAAGACGCTCGCCCCCGGCGAAACCTACGCAGCGCCCGCCGCCACGCTCACCTGCGCCGCCGGCGGGCTGGATGACGTCTGCGATCGGCTCACGGCCCTGCACAAGCACGCGTTGGCGTCCCAGCCGAAGATTGATGCCGATCTGCCCGTGATCTTTAACGAGTGGTGCACCACGTGGGGCGACCCGCAGCACGATAAGGTGCTGGCGATCGCGGATCGGCTTAAAGGCTCGGGCGTGCGGTACCTGGTCATCGATGCCGGCTGGTACAAGACCGAGACCTCCGACTGGGGCAGCGGCCACGGCGATTGGGTCCCCAGCAAAAAACTCTTTTCCCACGGCCTCGCCGCCACGGCGGCCGCCATTCGCGAGCGCGGACTGGTGCCGGGCCTGTGGTATGAGATGGAAACCGTCGGCTCCAGCTCGGAGGCGTTCCAATCCACCGATCTGTTGCTTCAGCGGGATCGCTTGCCGCTGACCGTGCGGAGCCGTCGCTTTTGGGATTTGTCCCACCCGCAGGCGCTGGCATACCTCGAAGAAAAAGTGATCGACCTGCTCGATCAGTGCGGCTTCGGCTACCTGAAAGTCGACTACAACGAAACCATCGGCCTCGGGTGCGATCACCCCGATTCCATCGGCGAGGGGCTTCGCCGCCAGATCGACGGGGTGTACCGCATCTTCGACCGCATCCGCGAGCGCCTGCCGGAACTGGTGGTCGAAAATTGTTCGTCCGGCGGTCATCGCCTGGAGCCTTCCATGCTCGCTCGCACGGCCATGTCGTCGTTCAGCGACGCCCACGAGCTGGTCGAAATTCCGATCATCGCTGCCAATCTGCATCGGTTGATGCTGCCGCAGCAGTCGCAGATCTGGGCCGTGCTCCATGCCGGCGATAGCGACCGGCGGCTCGCCTACAGCCTGGCCGCCACATTCCTCGGCCGCATGTGCCTGTCGGGCGAGATCGCACAACTCAGCGACCCGCAGTGGGCCGTCGTGCAGCGGGCGATCGACCTGTACCCGAAGGCCGCCCCGGTGATCCGCGACGGCGTGAGCCGGCGATTTGAGTCCGCGGGTGAAAGCTGGCGTCACCCGCACGGCTGGCAGGGGGTTCGGCGGATCAGCGCCGATCGACGTTCCGCGCTGGTCGTCGTGCATGGCTTCGAAGCCACTCCGCCCGAGCTGCGCCTCCCGCTTGGCGAAGACCCGGGTTGGAAAATCACCGACACCTTCGACGTCACCCAGGCCGATGCACGGGTCGATGGGGCGGAGCTGGTCATTCACCCGAAGGGCGATTTCTTCGGTGCTGTCCTGCTGCTGCACCGCTGAGCAAGCGCCCGCACCCAGCTGCCGTTTTTGACACTGCCGCGTTTGACGCTGCCGCCGATTCTGACAAAATGCCGGCACTCGATGCATCCGGTTTGCATCGGATTTACATAGGTCAGACGAAGCAAGCCGCCATGATCAAAACCCCGCTCATTCATCCGCAGATTCTCGCCGCCCTCGCCCGAGCCGGCCATGGGTCGAAGGTTCTCATCAGCGACGGCAACTACCCCCACGCCACCGCCAATGGACCGAATGCGGAATTGGTCTATCTCAATCTCACGCCCGGCCTGCCCCGCGTGACCGACGTGCTGAAAGTCCTGACCACCGCCATCCCGATCGAAGCCGCCACCGTCATGGCCGTCAACCGGACCGGGCCTTACGCGATGAAAACCGACCCGGAAATCTGGCCGGAATTTCGCGACATCCTGCAATCCACCGATTGCGCCGGTGAGCTCTCGCCGGTGGAGCGGTTCGCCTTTTACGACGCCGTCCGCAGCCCGGACACCTGCCTGGTCATCGCCACCGCCGAGCAGCGGATTTACGCCAACATCCTGCTGACGATCGGCGTCGTCCGCTGACGCCCCGCTTCAACGCCGCAGACGACGACGGCCCTTCCCGACCGTCGCCGCCTGCGTATTTTTTCGACTTCAGACCCGCTTGCCTACCAGCGCGCGCCGCGGAGGCGTTCCAGCGTGTCATTTTCGATCTGCCGCACCCGCTCCCGTGTCAGGCCGATCCGTTGACCGATCTGCTTGAGCGTCAGGGGCTCTTCCCCTTCCAGCCCGTACCGCAGTTTCAGGATCGTCGCCGCCCGGTGGTCGATCCGGTCCAGCAGCCGCTCCAGATTTTTCAGATCCTCTCGGCCGAACACCTGTTCTTCCGGCTCGGGCGTGTGGTCGTCGGCGATCACGTCATTGATCGTCAGCTCGTCGTCCGCGCCGCCGCCGCTGAACTGGGTCGGCGATCCATACGCCTTGAGCGCGTCCTTGATGATCCCCAGCTTTTTCCGCGACACTTCCATCGCGTGCGCCAGTTCCCCGTCATCGGGGGTGCGGCCCAGTTCGTCTTCCAGGCGGCGATGACATTTTTTGTAGCGCGTCATCAGTTCCATCATGTACGCCGGCACATGGATCGGCTGCACGCCGTTGATCAACGCCCGCTTGATCGCCTGCTTGATCCACCAGCTCGCATACGTGCTGAATCGGCACCCGTTCTCCGGGTCAAAGCCTTCCACCGCACGCAGCAGCCCCACATTCCCTTCCTCGATCAGGTCCGTCAGGCACATGCCCCGGCCCATGAACTGCTTGGCGATGTTCACCACCAATCGAAGGTTCGCCCGCACCATCCGGTCCCGGGCCGCCATGTCCGAATGATGGATGATCGCCCGGGACAACGTCTTTTCTTCCTCGGCGGTCAACAGTCGGGTCTCGTGAATCTGACGCAGGTAAACCTGCAAACCTGTTTGAACGGCTGTCGCTGACATGTTTCCCTTTGCTTTCTTCGCACCGCACACTGCGACACGAGTTGACAGCAATGGGATCGACCGCCCATGCACACGAATTAACCTGCGAGAACACAATCTGCGTCCGATATTCCCCGCGATCCCTGATCTGACGCGCCAGTTTGCCGCCTATTCCGTCTGCGCCGGCCAGTCGGGTCCGCAAATCCGCTCGCCTCACCCGTCAATCCACCGATTGGCCTAAGTCCAAAAAAACACCCCCCGGCCGTTCCTGCCATTTTCTTTTTCACCATTTCCCGTAACCCCCGGCCCGGCCAAGGCCGCCCCGCATTCTCACCTCAGCGCCAGCGCAACGGCCCTTGCCCAGCCCGCCACACGACTTATCGCCAGCGCAAACCCAAGCGCCCCGCAATTCCCCCCTTACGCAGTACGCAATACGCAGTAGCCCCCCCGTTTCACGTCTTCACGTCTTCACGTTTCCACTCGTCCCCAACACGCGCCCCAAAGCCCCCTCTCCCTCTCCTATCTTGTACCGCCGCAACCCACAAAAAGCGGCGAAAAAACCGCAGTCCCCGCCTCTCCAGGAAAACCCGCGCTCCCCCCATTCCCGCCCGATCTTCATTGACGCCCAGCCCGCCCCCCGACGACGATGGCCCCCATGTCCACCCACCACCCCCCCCCCCCCCCCCCCCAACAAACCCCCCCCCCCGCCCCCCCCCCCCCCCCCGCGGCCCCGCGCGGCCCGGCCCGGGGGCCCCGCCAAAGGCCCACACCCACCCCCCCCGCCACGGCCGGGGGGTGTTTTTTTGGACTTAGGCCAATCGGTGGATTGACGGGTGAGGCGAGCGGATTTGCGGACCCGACTGGCCGGCGCAGACGGAATAGGCGGCAAACTGGCGCGTCAGA
>JBQCCH010000414.1:0-4720 GCA_051962375.1 Tepidisphaeraceae bacterium | reverse complement strand
GAGCAGCTTGTCCATCGTGATCGGCAAGTCGCGCACGCGTTTGCCGGTGGCATGATACACCGCGTTGGCGATCGCCGCAGCCACGCCGGTGATGCCGATTTCGCCGACGCCGCGAGCGCCCAGGGCATTGAAGTGCATGTCCGGGTGATTCAGCAGCTCGGCCTCCAGCGCGGGAATGTCGGCATTTACGCAGACGATGTAGTCGGCGAGATTGTCCGTCACCGGGCGGGCGGAGGCGGCGTCGTAGACGGTTTCTTCCAGCAGTGCCTGCCCCACGCCCATCACCACGCCGCCGATGACCTGGCTGTGCGCCGTCTTGGGGTTGATGGCTCGACCAATGTCCATCACGCTGACAACGCGATTCACCCGCACGCGCGGGCCGGGCTGGTCGATGATCACTTCGACGAAGTGCGCGCCGAACGACTGGACTTCATACGTTTGCTGATTCGCGCGATAGTTCTCGCCGCCGGGCTGCATTTTCGTGCCGACGTCGGCGGGCTTGCCGGCAAACCCATCGACATACGCTTTGCCGCTCTTGGCGATCAGCGTCGCGACGTCTTCGCCGCGGGACGGATCATCCGCCGACACCAGCCGCCCTTTTTTCAGCAGCAATCGGTCCGGCGTGAGTCCCTGCAGCGAAGTGTTGCCGTTCTGCGTCGCGAGCGTCAGCAGGTTTTGCTTGAGCATCAGGGCGGCGTCGTAGAGGGCTTGGCCGACGCTGGCGGCCGACGTGGAGCCCCCGGACACGGGAGCCGGCGGCAACGTGCTGTCGCCGAGCTCGAACTTGCACCGCTCCACGGGCAGGCCGGTTTCGGTGGCGGTGATCTGGGAGAAGATCGTCCATGAGCCGGTGCCCAGGTCCTGCGTGGAACTGGCGCCGACTGCACGGAGATTCCCCGATTCATCGCGAATCAGCCGGATGCGGGCGGTGCCGGGGAAGCGATTGCCGGGGTAAGTGGCCGTCGCCATCCCCCAGCCCAGGGGCAATCCCTCGGCCGATTTCATGCTGCCCGGTTGCATGTTGCGCTTCGACCAGCCGAACTTTTCCGCCCCGGCCTGGTAGCACTCGCGCAGGTGTTTGCTCGACCACGGCTTGCCCGATTCCGGGTGCTTTTCGGCGTAGTTGATGAGCCGAAGCTGCAGCGGATCGATCGAGAGCGCGTAGGCCAATTCGTCCATCGCGCTTTCCAAGGCAAACGTGCCTGGCGTTTCTCCGGGAGCGCGCATGAACGTGGGCGGCGCGATGTTGACCTTGCTGAGCTCGTGCGAGATCTCCATGTTCGGCGTTTCATACAGCACCCGGCTCGTGCCGATGCCGCACGGTTCGATGAAATCGCCGACCATCGATCCCTGGATCCGCGATTCGTGCTGCACCGCGGCGAGCTTGCCGTCTTTGCCGGCCGCCAATGTCAGGGTTTGCTCGGTGAGCGGGCGATGGCCGACGCCGGTGAACATCTGCTGCCGGGTGAGCATCAGCTTGACGGGGCGCTTCACCATCTTCGCCAACGCAGCGGCCAGGATCGTGTGCGGCCACTGCGCGCCTTTGCACCCAAACCCGCCCCCCACGAACGGGCAAAGCACGCGCACGTTCGACTCGCTCAGCTTGAATGCCCCCGCCAGCGTGGCGCGCACGCCCATGATGTATTGCGTGGCATCCCAGACGGTGAGCTTGTCGTCGCCATCCCATTGCGCGACCGTCGCGTGCATTTCCATCGGGTTGTGCGTTTCGACGGGCGTGGTGTACGTCTGCTTGACGACCGTCAATCCGCTGGCGTCGGCGTTCTTCAGCACGGCGGCGACATCCCCCTTGCTGATCTGCAGGGGCCGGCCCATGTCTTGCTTGGGCTTGTCGGAATCGGCGCCGGAAGCCTGCATCTGGAAGACGGGCGTTTGGCTGTCGTATTCGATGCTGATCAGGTCGGCCGCGTGGCGGGCTTGTTCCAGCGTCTCGGCGACCACCGCTGCCACGTATTGGCCGGCGTAGGTGATGTCCCAATCGTCCAGCGGCAGTCGCTCTTCTTCGCGCAGGCCGCCGCCCGATTGCGGATCGCCCTTCTTCGGCTCGGATATGCCGGCCACGTTCTTCGGGGTCACGACCCGGAGCACCCCCGCTTGCTGACGGGCGAGCGTGGTGTCGATCGACTTGATCTTTCCCTTGGCGATCACGCTCGAAACGAGCACCGCATGGGCGACGCCCTGAATCGGCGCTTCGGCGGCGTAGGTGGCGCGGCCGGTGACTTTGAGCCGACCGTCGACGCGATCGATCGGTGTGCCGATGCCTCCTTTGACGGACGGCGTGGCGGGTGCTGTGGCTGCTGGCATGGTTGACCTCTCAAACGGCGACTGTTCCTTCAGGCCATCGCGGCCACGTGCTTCAGGGCGTGCACGAGGGTGCGTTTGGCGAGTTCGATCTTGAACGCGTTGTATTTCTGCGGCTTCGCCCCGGCGAGAGCAGCATCGGCCGCGGCGGTGAATGCCTGGTCATCCGGGGATTGACCGACCAGGGCGTTTTCCGCCTCGCGTGAGCGCCACGGCTTCGTGCCCACGCCCCCGAGCGCGACGCGGGCCGCCTTGATCGATCCCCCCTTCACGTCCAGCAGCACGGCCGCCGACGCCAAGGCGAATTCGTACGACGCCCGATCCCGCACCTTCAGGTAATGCGACCGCTTCGCGAACGCATTCGCAGGCAGATCGACGGCGGTGATCAGCTCGTCGTGCCGCAGCACGTTTTCCTTCGCGGGATCCTGCCCGTACGGGATATAGAAGTCGTTGATCGGAATCGTTCGCTCCCCCTCCGGCCCGGTGACGCGGATGATCGCATCCAGGGCGGCCATCGCCACGCACATGTCGGACGGGTGCGTCGCGATGCACTGGTCGCTGGTGCCCAGGATCGCGTGCATGCGATTGAACCCGCCGATCGCGGAGCAGCCGGCGCCGGGGTGTCGCTTGTTGCAGGGGTAGCTGGTGTCGCGGTAATAGCTGCACCGCGTGTGCTGCAGCAGATTGCCGGCGGTGCTGGCCATGTTGCGCAGTTGTGCCGATGCGCCCGAGAGCAGCGCTTCGGAGAGCACGGGATATTGCCGCATCACCCGCTCGTCGTAGGCCAACTCGCTGTTGCGCACCATCGCGCCGATGCGAAGGCCGCCATCCGGCAACGGCTCGATCTTGTTCAGCGGCAGGCCGTTGATGTCGATCAGCGACGTCGGCTGCTGCACGTTCAGCTTCATTTCATCGATCAGGTTCGTGCCGCCGGCCAGGAATTTCGCGTGAGGATTGGCGCGGAGGGTGTCGATCGCCTTGCCCTGCTGGGTGACGGCGACATACGTGAAGGGGGACATAAATCGGCTCCCGAGAAGATTCGATCAAACCATTTCCGCGATCCGCCTGACCATCCGGCCGCGGCATCAGGCGGATTTCATTGCCAGGCGCACCGCATTGACGATGTTGCTGTAAGCGCCGCACCGACAGATGTTGCCGCTCATCTGCTCGCGGATGTCGGCATCACTCTTGAGGTGCCCTTCCTGGATCGCACCGACGGCCGAGCAGATTTGGCCCGGCGTGCAGTAGCCGCACTGAAAAGCGTCGCATTCGATGAAGGCCGCCTGCACCGGGTGCAGTTCATCGCCATTAGCCAGGCCTTCGACGGTCGTCACCTTTTTGTCCGCCGCGGTCACCGCGAGCGTCAGGCACGAATTCACCCGCCGCCCGTCAATCAGCACGGTGCATGCCCCGCATTGGCCGTGATCGCACCCTTTTTTCGTGCCCGTGAGATTCAGGCGTTCGCGAAGGCAATCCAGCAGCGTGACGCGAGGATCCAGTTCCATCGCATGGGATCGGCCGTTGATGCTGAGGGTGACGGGCACGGTGCCCATCCCTTCCGCGGGTCCCGCGCCGGCGGCCGACCGCGTGGCCGGGGCGGCCTGCGTGACGTCGTCATGCTTGGCGCTGGCGCATCCCTGCAACAGGGGCGACAACGCCACCCCCGCGCCGGTCACCAACACGCCCGCAAGCACATTTCGCCGCGACAACCCGCCAACGCCGCACGCATCCAGCGACTCCGGCGGCGACTCATCGCCAGGCCGAGCGTCCGACAGGGCCGATTGGATCGGCCGGAATGGGTTTGAATCCGACATGCGAACGCTCCTTTGAGCGACGCCTCTGAAGCCCCCAAGGGCGCATCGCTCGCAGGATTTATAGGAAGCGCGATCGCTCACGGTCGACCCGTCCTGCAAATGAGATGAAATCTCAGGCGAGTATTCGAGAGAGTGAAGCGATTCAGGGTCTTCCGCCGGGCATGAGCGGCATTGGCGTGGGCAAGCGGGCTGGGCGCTCCCTCACGGTCGCGGCTCGTCGCGAAGGCGCCGCGCCGGAGTCACAGAACGGTCACCCGGATCAAGGGCCGTCTGTTTCGTCGCTCAGCCTCGTCGTGCCGGAGACTGAACGTGTACCGCCGCCGATGAGCGTCGCCCACGCGACGAGGCGTTTGTATCGGACGACAATGAATCCCTCGCGCGAGAGAATTAGTCTAGCGCGCGGCGTGCGGAGTCCATCTCGAGGAACAAATAGTCTCGCGCGCGTCGCGCGGAGTCTAGCTTGCGGTGCGCGGAGTCTGTCTCGCGGGACAAATAGTCTAAAGCGCGCTCCGAAGAGTCTTATTTGGGGAACAAAGAGTCTAGCGCGCGCCGCAAAGAGTCTAGCGCGCGGGGAAATTAGTCCATCT
>JBQCCH010000413.1:0-3249 GCA_051962375.1 Tepidisphaeraceae bacterium | reverse complement strand
TGGCTTCGATCGCGTTGAAGGTGTGCAGGAATTCTTCCTGGGTCGCTTTCTTGCCCGAAAGGAAGTGCACGTCGTCGATCACCAACAGGTCCAATTCCCGCATCTTTCGGCGGAGCGCGTCGACGCGGTTGTGACGCAGGGCCAGCAGGAACTCGTTCGTGAATTCTTCGCCGGTCAGATACATCCATTTCTTGGACGGGTGGTGCTGGATGAATTTTTTGCACAGCCCCTGCAGCAGGTGCGTCTTGCCCAGGCCGCAATTGCCGTGGATGAACAGCGGGTTGTATTGAGCGCCGGGGAATTCGGCCACGTAAACGGCGGCGTTGTAGGCGAGCTGGTTGCTCGGGCCGACGATGAACGTATCCAGATCGTGGCGGAAACCGGTCGACTTGGCGGTGCTATCGCCGGTGCGCACTTCCGGCAGAAGGCGCCGGGCCGTCAGCTCACGGGCGACCATCGGGGTGGCCGGGGCGAGCTGGGCGATGGGCATCCCGTCATCCAGCATGCGGGGCAGCGTGAAGTCGATCGACGCTTCACGGGGGAGCGTGCCGGCGACGTAGTTTGCCCGCTGCGCCGAGCGGCCGGCCGAGCGGCCCAGGGTCGCGCCCGTTTTCGCCGGCGCCGTGCGGGCGGTGGCGTCAAACAGCTGCGGCATCACGCTGAACCGCAGCGGCAGCGTGCAGCCCATCACCTCGTGGGCGGCTTCCTGAATCGTCCGCTTGAAGTGCGTGCCGATCCATTCACTGATAAAATCATTGGGAACCGCGATTTCCAAAGCGTCGTGCTTCAGGTCAAACCGCGTCGAATTGCTGAACCAGACTTGATATCGCTGATGGCCTACCCGTTGTTGAATGACTTCCGTTAAACGAACCAGATTTCGATCATCGACGGCAATTAAGCTCACGGCGGACTCCTTCGCATGGACGACCGCGATCCCCCAAAGCACCGAGAGCGGGGGCCCGCGATCCATCTCCCGCATGCCGTCCCGTCTGCATCATGCAAACGAGTCTTCCCCGGCAACGGGCGACCACTTACGACACAACTCATCCGTGAGAAATCATCCTTGATGCAGGCCCCGGGTCATTGCGAACCCGGGCAAGTCGCAGGCTTTATTAGCTCCAGTCGGCCGGTTGGGCTTCCCACCCGTCCGATCGACTCGTGCGACTTAAATCATCCAATGACGTCAGCAAAAATAGCCCCCTCAGGCTGTACTGGCAAGATGATCTTTATCGGATTTTCCGTTCACACCGGCGATTTCCGCGATTTCGCCGGGGCTTTAGAACTTTAGAAATTTGTTTTCAACGCGCTATCAACGGAATTATCGGTCGTGTGCAAAAGGTGTGAATTCTTTGAAGTTTTGGATTGTATCGGACGAGCGGCTGGGGCGGTTTGGCGAAACCGCGGATTCTAAGGGGCGAATCGGCAGGCGTTGATAACGCCGCCCCCCGAATCGGCCGATGCTGAGGAGGGACCGCCGCATGCCGAATTTCACGTACATTGCCCGCGATACGGTCGGCCAATCGACCAACGGCACGATCGCCGCCGCCAGCGTCGCCGAGGCCGCCAAAGCGCTGCGGCAGGACGGACGCTTCCCCATCAGCATTCAACCCGCACCGGCGGGGGCGGCCGTCGTCGTTGAGCGCAAAGGGGGCATCCGCGTCTCCCGGCACGAGGTGATCCACCTGTCGACGCAGGTCGCCATCATGGTCGACACCGGCGTCACCATCCTGGACGCCCTGGAATGCGTCGCCGCCCAGGCGCCGAACCCGAAATTGAAAAAGCTGCTTAAGGACATCTGCGCCCAGGTCCAGTCCGGCAGCGATTTGAGCACCGCCCTTGCCCGGCATCCGCGATCGTTTCCCCGGCTGTATGTCGCCCTGATCAAGGCGAGCGAAAAATCGGGCATGCTGCCGAAACTGCTGAACCGCGCGACCGCCTACCTGCGCGACGAAGCCGAGATCCTTCGCAAGGTGCGCGGGGCGCTCACTTACCCGGCGATTATGTTCGCCTTCGCCATGTCGACGACCATCTTCCTGCTGATCGCGGTGCTGCCGAAGTTCACCGCCATCTACGCCAGCAAGAAGGCCGCGCTGCCCGTTCCGACGCAGATCCTGATGAACCTGAGCGATTTCCTGATCGACGACTGGATGATCCTCGCGCCGCTGGCGGTGCTCCTCCCGCTGGCCGCCTGGTGGTCTACGCGATACACCGAGCGCGGCAAGCGGGTCCTGCACACGCTGCAACTGCATCTGCCCCTGCTCGGGCGGATGTTCACCCAGCTGCACCTGTCCCGCAGCATGCGAATGATCGGCACGATGGCCAGCGCCGGCGTGCACCTGGTCGACTGCGTGAGCACGGCCCGCGACCTGTGCGGCAATGTGCATTTTCAGCGGCTCTGGCTCGATGTCGAACGCCAGCTTCATTCCGGCAAGCAGATGAGCGAGCCGCTGTTCGCCAACAAGCTCGTGCCCCGCAGCATCGCCCAGATGATCGGATCGGCCGAGAAAAGCGGGAAGCTGGCGCAGGTGATGGAACAAATCGCCGGACACTCCGAAGCCGAGTTGAAAGAGCGGATCACCGAAATGACCCGTTACATCGAGCCGGCCATGATCGTGGTGATGGGCGGCATCATCGGCGGCGTCGCCATGGCGCTGATGCTCCCGGTGATGACCATCAGCCGCGTGATGGCGCAGTAACCGGCCTTCACGGGCCATACCCCTCGGCCTGCAGGGCGGCGCGGAATTTCGCGCCGGCGTTGTTCAGGTCATTCGCCACCTTCTGCGTGGCCGGCACCCAGGCGTTGTACTTGGCGTAGGTCGGCCGACCCGTGGTAACCAGGGCATCGCCCCAGCTGGCGGCTTCATCGACGATCGCATCGTTGATCGCGTCATTCAGCCGGGTCCATCGCTCAAGGGCCTGCGCATCGCTCAGGGGCCCACCCGGGGCGAGCGTGCGCTCTACTTCGCTCTTGAACATCGCCATGAATTCCGGGCTCTTTTTCAGGGCCGTCCACAGTTCCACGATGGGGCCGGTGTTGTTGATCGGATGTTTCGCAAAGGCCGGGTTCACCCAGGGGCCATGCGGAATCGTGGGGAAGCGGTTGACGGTGTCGATCATTTCTTCGCCGTCCCAGGCATAGAAGCGGAAGGGCTGCTGCGTGGCCGTGTTTGCGACGGCCCAGTAGTTGCGGTCCGGCCAGTCGCTGACGCCGCAAAACCATTGGCCGATCAGGTAGTCGGCGAATGCCTT
>JBQCCH010000412.1:0-17928 GCA_051962375.1 Tepidisphaeraceae bacterium | reverse complement strand
TCGATCCGACCGGCGCCGGCGACAGTTTCGCCGGCGGCATGATGGGTTACCTGGCGACGCAGGGGCACGTGACGCCCGCGACGGTGAAGCGGGCCCTGGCGTATGGCACGTGCGTGGCGAGCTTTACCATCGCCGACTTCTCGCTCGGCGGGTTGCAGGCGGCCAGCCGGGAGCACATCGACGAACGCTGGCACGATTTCAAGCAGGCGATGAGCTTCTAAACGCCCCGGTCGCTCGGGCCGGCGCGGCGATGGTCGCGCCGTCGGCCGGACGCTACGATCCGGTAAAAGGTTCACGGCGATGGAACTGCACCTGACGACTTGGGACATCCTGCTCCGCGTCGCACTGTCGCTCATTGCCGGCGGGGTGCTGGGGATCAATCGTAGCGAGCACGGACAGCCGGCGGGCTTTCGAACAACAATGCTCGTCTGCCTGGCCGCCACCCTGGCCATGCTGCTGGCGGTGCTGCTCGCGAGCACGCGCGGCAAGGCGCCCGATTCGTTTGTTCAGCTCGACATGATGCGCCTGCCGCTGGGGATCCTGACCGGCATTGGCTTTATCGGCGCGGGGGCGATCTTCCGGCGGCGCGACATGGTGCGCGGCGTCACCACCGCGGCCACCATCTGGTTCGTCACCGTCATCGGCTTGTGCTTCGGCGCGGGCATGTTTCGACTCGGCATCCTGGGCGCGGCCCTGGGCTGGCTCGTGCTGACGGCGATGAATCATCTGGAAAATCGCTTTCGGCAGCGAAATTTCTCGACCCTTTCAATCGCGTACCGACGCGGCATGCCCCTGTCGGCCCGCGTGCGCGAGCTGATCAAGGCCGACGGGGGGGACATCCAGCGGTGGTCCATCACCTATTCGAATCGGCGTCGTCGGGAACTGATCCGATGCATCGTGCACCGACAAATGCTCCCCGGCGACACGTCAGTCCCCGCGTACGTGCAGGAATTGGCGGCCGAAGAAGGGGTGCACTCGGTGCAGTGGGACGACTAATGGGGGACGATTGAGTGGGGACGACTGAACTGGCCATGGCGGCGTCAGCTCACCACATCCGCCCGGCGCAGGCGGTAGATTTCGTACGCCATCGCGAGCAACCCCGTAATGCCGGCCGGGATCAGGAGTGTGCGATAGCCCAAGTGAGGCACGAGCAGGGCGCTGGCGCCGCCGCCCGCGCCGAATCCGCCGATGAGCAGCAGGTAGAGGAGCAGGCGTCGCCAATCCAGCGGCGTGCCGGCCACGCGTTGGCCGAGGATTGTTCCCAGATCGGTGAAGACGCCGGTGACGTGGGTGGTTCGCACAATCGCGCCGCTGTAAGTGCTGGCCAAGGCGTTTTGCAGCCCACAGGCGGCCGCGCACAGGCAAACGCCGGCGAAAAACTCGTGCTGCAGCAGGTTGATCGCCACGCAGAGCATCGCCGTCTCCAGGCACAGCGCGGTGCTGTAGCGGCGACCGAGCTTTAAGGATTCGCCGCGGATCAGTGCGCCGCTGCCCATCGCGCCCAGGAGAAACGACACGCTGATCCAAGCCACTTTTCGCAGCAGTGCGGCATTCCCTTCGGTGATTGCGATGCCCAGCTCGGAGGTGTTGCCCGACATGTGGCTCACCGGCAGGCGGCCGAAACTCAGCAGGGCGACAACGTTGACCATCCCGCCCACAAACGCCAGCAGGCAGCCGCCGAGCCATACCCATCGGGGAAGTTTCGAAATCATGCGCGGCCCCGTTTGTAAGACGGAACGCGTGGCACGGCAACCGGCGCGGGCGGCGGTTATTGCAGGAAAAAGCCGGCGAGCTTCTCATCCGCATAAACGGCCCGGATGACGACGTCATCGCCGCCGTCCTCGAATGACAGCTTCCAGAGATACACGTCGTACCCTTTCTGGTTCAGCTCGCAGAGGTAAGTGACCGTGTGCTTGCCGGCAAGGCGCTTGCCGAGGCTTTCGTGCAGCCCGCCGATGACGGCCGGCGTCAGGGCCGATTTCATGGCGGGCGTGGCATGTTCCGTGAAAGCCGCGGCATCATCGCGCTCGATCGCACTCAACAGAGGCGCGACGCGATCCTGCGGCTGCGTGCTCGCCGGTGCGTCGGCGGCGGAAGAAAGCGACGGCGTCGACAACATCGCCATGACGGCCAGCGGCGACAGAATGATGCGTGTGCGATTCATGCGAAGTTTCCTTGCAAAGTCATTTCGATGCGTTCGTATTCAGCGGCTGAGTGGTCGGGATGGGGGCATCGTTTTGTTTCGGAACCCACGCGACAACGTCACGAAATTGGCCGCCCATTTTTCTGGCGTTGTCGGGCGGAAACTCGGACCAGGCGTAGTAAGCATACGTCGGCCGATCCGAGCGGAAGAAAAGTCCGTCGTGCTCTTCCGAGCGGCGATACACCAGCGGGCGATTCTCGCCGTTCGGCAGGCCGTGGGGGATGAGGGCGTACCCCAGGGTGTCCTTGCCGTTGCCCCAGGGATCGAGCGGCGCCTTTGGCAGGTATGCCGGGATGAGTTCGTCGAGTGACGCCGGCCACCGGTGATGATCGAACTGAAAAAGATGACACGCAAGCGTCATCGCGGCCATGGCGCGGTCGGCATTCACGCGGTTGACCACTTCGATAATACTGCGTCGCTTCGTCTGGTCATCAAAATGATTGTCCGGGTAAACGCTTTTTGAAAACGGGGCCCGTTCGTGATCCGTCAATTCGTCAACCATTTTTCGCGGCGAGATCCGTTCGATCAGCAGGCGCCGAATCCACGCGCGGGCCGAATCGGTCGAAACGCGAGACGAGTCAGACTTGTTTCCCGTCAGTTGGGCGCCGGCCACGATCGTTTGAAGGCGTGACGTCATCAGCGCGTCGATGCCGATGCCGACGAGCGGGCTGATCCGGTCGCTTGGAGCTACCTGCTCGCAGAGCAGCGCGGCAAGGTGGTCTAAGTCGCTGAGCGTCTCAAGTGCGCCCGAGTCATCGTGGTGAAAGTGCTGATACAGCGCTGCGTCGCCCAGAACATTTGCCAAGTGACGCGCGTGGTCGAATATGGAAGTCCCGTCGCGCGTGGGGATTGACCAGTCGGCCTTGTTGATGGTGGTTGCTTGATGCGCTAACGCCCGCGCCTCGGCGTTCTGGTCCCAGGATTGCTTAGCCAGGGCATCCCAGGCGGCGCCGTAGGGCGGGTAATCGCGGTAGCTCAGCGATGAATCCGACGGCGAATTCGTTTTCGCCGCCTCCGATGCACGCAGATAGAGTTCAGCGGCGTTGGCCGGCGCGGATGTTGGTTGTGCTGACGCGAACAGGGGTGCCATCCCAATGAACAGCGAGACCAGGGGGCGGATGGGTTTCATTTTGCGAGTTGTCATGACAACCCATGTCCGGTGGCCGGTTCAATCCCACAAAGGGCAGGGCGTTTGAAACAGAAGGCTTACAGATGATCGCGCCCGATCAGGTTTTGCAGGCGGTCTTCGAGCGCGGGGTGGGTGCTGAAGAGGCCGGCCATGCGTTGGCCGAAGTTTTTGGGCTCGGCGATCATCAGGGCGTTGAAGGCCGGGTTCACGTCCATCGGGATGCGCTGGGCCGCGGTGTGAATGGTCACCAGGGCGCGGGCCAGGTCCATCGGATCGCCGGCGAGGCGAGCGCCGTCGGTGTCCGCGGCGTATTCGCGTTGGCGCGAGATCGCCATCTGGATGACGGCCGCCGCGATCGGGCCGAGGATCATCACGAGGATCGCGCCGAGCGCGCCTAGGCCGCTGTCGTTGCGGTCATCGCGGCGTCCGCCGAACATGCTTTCCCACATCCACATGTTGCCCAAAAAGCTGATGGCCCCGCCGATCGTGGCGGCGATGGTGGTGATCAGGATGTCGCGGTGCAGCACGTGCGCCAGTTCATGGCCCATGACGCCGGCGATCTGACGGCGGTCGAGCATTTGCAGCAGGCCTTCGGTCGCGCAGACCGCGGCATTGCTGGGGTTGCGCCCCGTTGCAAACGCGTTGGGCGCTTGCTGCGGCGACACATACACGCGGGGCATCGGAATCTGCGCCCGGGCGGCCAGGGGCTCGACGATCTGATACAGCTCATGATCCGGGCCGACTTCCTGCGCCCGCATCGTCGCCAGGGCGATCTTGTCGCTGAAGAAAAAGCCGATGAAATTGGAGAAGCCGGCGAACACCAGGGCGATGAACACGCCGCGCTGACCACCGATCGCGTAACCCGCCAGAAGGATCAGGCCGGTCATGAGCGTCAGCAGGACCAGCGTCTTGAAGTTGTTAAAGAACGTATTTCCCATCTCGTTTGCCATCATAGGGGGAACGGATTCAGCTCAAAGTTAGAATCGCCCGGAGATTTTCTACCCTCGCGGGCGTATGGTTGGATCGGCCTATGGTGGACGTTGATTCTACGAAATTCGCGGGCGTCCGGTTTGGAGGCGATCGGTCTGGCAGCGACCGGCCGCGGCGCTGGGGCATTGCCGGCGGGGCGTTGCTGATCCTTGTGGCGACGCACGCATGGGCGGGTGCGAAGCGCCGGGTGACGACCGATGTCGCACCGAAAGAGCCGCCGCCTGTTGCGGTCGTGGGGCAGGCGATCGATCGATCGGTGCCGGCGTTTCAGCCGAAGTTCCTGGCACGTCCTCCCCTGGCGGGACGGTTTGAGGAACGCAGCTGGGCCTACTTCAATACGTATCCGGCCTATCCCTTGTACGGGTACGGATACTGGGGATGCGGCTACGGCTATTACGGTGGGGGTTTTGCCGGATTCGGGGAAGGCGCCTGCGGGTACGGGTGGGGCGGCACGAGCCTGCAGACCGTGGGCTACACGCGATAGGCCGGCCCGATTCATCCGCCGGAATTGACGCGCGGCCAACGGACGCGATGATCGGCGGCATGCAACGCGACAAGCTCATCGAGCGGATCAAGTCTTTGGCCGTCCTGCACGGCGATTTCACTTTGCGCAGCGGCAAAAAGTCGCGATTTTACGTCGACAAATACCGCTTCGAGACGCAGCCCGATGTGCTGATCGGCCTGGGCGAACTGTTCGCCGAGCATGTGCCGGCCGACTGCGATCGGATCGCCGGCCCGGAACTTGGGGCGGTATGCCTGGCGGCGGCAACGGCGATGAAAGTGAACAAGCCCTTCGTCCTGGTTCGCAAGGCCGCCAAGGAATATGGCACGACCAAGCGTGTCGAGGGCGTGCTCAATGCGGGCGACAAGGTCGTGATCGTGGAAGACGTGCTGACGACCGGCGGCGCGGTGCTTGAGGCGGCGAAGTCGCTGGTGGACGCGGGCGCGAACGTGATCAAGATCGTCGGCGTGATCGATCGCCTGCAGGGCGCTCGCCAGGCGATCGAAGAGGCGGGATTCAAGATGGATGCGCTCTTCACGATCGCCGACCTGGGGCTCGACGGGGTGCACTAACCCCGCCGGCCCGGAAGCCGTCGCGAAAGCCGGGATGCGTCAGCGCACCGGCTGGGTGGCGGGCGTCGTGCCGGAGGCATCGCTGAGCAGTTCCTGCCCGCGGCGGTCATAGATTTCTTCGACAGGACGACCGTCGAGCATCGGATTGATCGGCAGGCCCAGGAAATCGGCGGTGGTGGCGAAGGTGTCTTCGGTGCGGATCGTGCGCTGCGGGGCGACGAGCGTGAGATCGATGCCCGGGCGGACGTTCGGGCCGACGGCGATCCACGGGATATTTCGGCTGCGGACATCGTCCGGCCCGTGGGACTTGCCCGCGCCGCCGTGGTCGGCGCTGATGATGAGCAGCGTCGAATCGAGCAATTGCTTGTCACGCAGGGCTTCGATGATCTCGCCGATGCACCCATCGGCATTGTGGATGGCGGCCATCTGCTGCGGCGAGGCCCAGCCGTGGGCGTGGCCCATGGTGTCGGTCTGGGGCAGGTGAACGAACATCACCTGCGGGGCATGCTCCCAGATCATCTGCAGCGTGTGGGCGAGCACTTCGCGATCGGGCACGACCGTGGCGGTCGGCACCCAGACGTAATCGAGCGTGCCGGGCTTTTCGAAGCAATCGAACTTGCTCTTGCCGGCAACCATGCCGGTGGTGAAGCCGACCTTGTGGGCCAACTCAAACAGCGTGGGCACTTTCGGATACACCGGCTTGGCGAGCGGCAGGTCGTAGTCCCATTCAATGCCGTGAACCAGGGGGCGAGCGCCGGTCATCATGCTGACATGCGAGGGCGTGGTGACGGCGAACGACGTGGTCTGCGCCCAGAAGGTGAAGCTTCCCTGATTGAGCAAGCCGTGCAGGGTGGGGGTGTCGGCCCGGAGCAGGAGGTCGGGCCGCAGGCCGTCAATGCTGATCACCATCACGCGTCGCGCCGCCGGCGCGGTGGTGGGGCCGGCCCAAGCGGCGGCGGTGGTCACGAGCAGGCAAACGACGAAGCGAAAGAGTGCGTTCATAAGTCGGAGGGGGTTGGAATCGAAAGGCCGTCAACGTCGGCGGGAATCATGCCGAAAGACCTGCGAGGATTGGATGAGGCGCACGCAAAGGTTCGGTTTGGTTCGCAGCGTTCCGGGGTCGGGTAAACGTTAACCTAAAGGGATGGGGCAAATCGGTGGCATGCTTGCGTTCGGCGGGCATTTCGTCGAAACTTCCGCACCCACTACAGGAAAAGGAGCCGATCGATGGCGTTTGAACCGGATAAGAAAATGAAATTCTGCTTTGGCCTCTGGACGCTCGGCAATATCGGCCGCGATCCGTTCGGCGGGCCGGTGCGCGAGCCGCTGGATGTTCGCGCGATCTGCGACATGATCGGCGATGTCGGCGCATACGGGGTGAGCTTTCACGACAACGACCTGATTCCGATCGACGCCACGCCCGAGCAGGCCGCCGCCATCAAGAAAGATTTCAAGAAGGGCCTGAAAGACAACGGCATCGTCGTGCCGATGGCGACGACCAATCTCTTCAGTGATCCGGTCTTCAAGGACGGCGCGTTCACCAGCAACAACGCCAAGATCCGGGCGTACGCGATCCAGAAGACGATGCGCGCGATGGACCTGGGCGCGGAATTCGGGGCGAAGATCTACGTGTTCTGGGGCGGTCGCGAGGGCGTGGAATCGGACGCCACCAAGAACCCGGTCGAAGCGATCAAGCGTTTCCGCGAGGCGATCAACTTCCTGAGCGAATACTCGATCAGCCAGAAATACGGGTATCGCTTCGCGTTTGAAGCCAAGCCGAACGAGCCGCGCGGGCACATGTACTTTGCCGTCACCGGCAGCTACCTGGCCTTTATCCCGACGTTGGATCACCCGGAAATGATGGGCGTGAACCCGGAAGTGGCTCACGAACACATGGCGGGCCTGAACTTCGTTCACCAGGTGGCCGCCGCCTTGGAAGCGAAGAAGCTGTTCCACATCGACCTGAACGACCAGGAGTTCGGCCGATATGACCAGGATTTCCGGTTCGGGTCCGCGAACCTGAAGCACGCCTTTTTCCTCGTGAAACTGCTCGAAGACATGAAGTACGACGGCCCGCGCGCCTTCGACGCCCATGCGTATCGCCAGAGCAATTACGAAGACGTGAAGGAATTCGCCAAAGGGTGCATTCGCACGTACATGATCCTGAAGGAAAAAGCCGCCCGCTGGAACGCCGACAAGGAAATCCAGGGGCTGCTGAAGCAGATCAACGTCGATGACGCCATGACCGGCAAGCTGACCAAGAAATTCAGCGTCGGCAATGCGAAGAAGCTCTTGGAAGCCCCGCTGGACCGGGTCGAACTCGCCAAGGCGCCGCTGCCGTATGAGAAGCTGGATCAATTGACGATGGAAATCCTGATGGGCGTTCGCTAACGCCGGGGATGGATGTCGATGCAGCACCTTGCCGCGGCCCGGGGGCGTTTTGGGTCCCGGGCCGTGGCAGGGTGCGGGCAAAATTGCACGGGATCGTGCGTCACTTGAAGCAGGCCGGCTTTTCGGTACACTGGCCTGCCCTAAACACTCCGGGGTGTAGCTCAGCTTGGCTAGAGCGCTTCGTTCGGGTCGAAGAGGTCGCATGTTCGAATCATGTCACCCCGATTAGGAAACAACCCTCTGCCTGGCAGAGGGTTGTTTTTTTATGCGCTCGAATGGTGGCGTCGCGCTACCGGTGACGTCGCGCTAGGGGATGGATTTTCCATGGGCGAGCAGGGGAAGGTAGGCCGACGGGCGCTGGACCAGGTCTTGGACGGAATATTGGTCGATCACATCCAGGAAGGCGTGCCGCGCCTTGGCCAGCACATGCTTTAGGCCGCACACGCCGTCGATGGGGCACTGGGGGTCGTCGCCGAGGCATTCCACGAGGGCGAGGGACTTTTCCATCTCCCGCAGGACCGTTCCGAGGCGAATATCCTGCGGCTCGCGCGCCAGCCGCAGCCCGCCCCCGCGCCCGCGAAGGCTCTCCACATACCCGTGGCGCACCAGCGCCTGCACCACTTTCGCCAGGTGATGCGACGATACGCCGTAAGCGTCGGCCATCTCCTGAATGGTGGCGGGTTTAGGCCGATGGACGGTGAGATAGATCAGCGTCCGCAAGGCGTAATCGGTGTGCAGGTTGAGCTTCATCCACGTTCTCGATTGACTTCCGTTAAATCGGTATTTATTTTACCGCTTATAACAGGTAGATCAAATACTTCTTTAAGGAGCAGCCATGTTGAGCCCGCAAGTGGTGGACGTGATCAAGCAGACGGTGCCGGTGTTGGTAGCGCATGGGGAGACGCTGACGCGGCATTTTTATCGCCGAATGTTCGCCGGCAATCCGGAAGTGCAGGCCTTTTTCAATCCGGCCCACCAGCACCACGGAACGCAGCAGAAAGCCCTGGCGGCCGCCATCTGCGCGTATGCCCAGAATATCGAAACGCCCCAGAAGCTGGGCGGCGCGATTGAGCTGATCGCGCAGAAGCACGCCTCCCTGGGCATTCAGCCGGAGCATTATCCGATCGTGGGCAAGCACCTGCTGGGTTCGATCCAGGAAGTGCTCGGCGACGCCTGCACGCCGCAGATTTTGGACGCCTGGGCGCAGGCGTATGGGTTTCTGGCGGAGGTGCTGATCACGCGCGAGCGCGCGCTGTACGCCCAACAGGAGCAGGATCATGGCTGGTGCGGGTTTGTTCCGTTTGAAGTCGTGCGGAAGGAAAAGGAGAGCGAGACGATCACGTCGTTCTACCTGGCCCGGCAGGACCGATTGCCGTTGCGTCCTTATAAGGCGGGGCAATACCTGACGGTGCGGGTGCCGCATACGAACGGGCACACGACCCTGCGGAATTACAGCTTGTCCGGGCGCTGCGAGGCGTCGCATTATCGCATCAGCGTCAAACGCGAGCCTTCGGGGCACGTGTCGAACCATTTGCACGATCAGCTGGCAGTGGGCCAGACGATTGAAGTCGCTCCGCCGTGCGGGGAATTCGTGCTGAAAGCGCCAACGGAAGCGGGGCGGCCGCTGGTGCTGATCTCGGGTGGCGTGGGGATCACGCCGCTACTCGCGATGCTGCATTCAGCCCTGGAAACGCAGCCAGCCCGGAAGATTTACTTCGTTCACGCCGCCATCAACGGGCAGACGCACGCGTTTGCCGATGAAGTGCACAAGGTGGCCCGGGCGCATTCGAATGTGATCGTTCATTTCCGGTATAGCGACCCCACCGATCAGGACCGCCGCCGGGAGCGATTCGACAGCGAAGGGTTTGTGGACATGAAATTGATCGGCACGCTCCTGAAGGGAAATTTTTCGGCCGACTTCTATTTCTGCGGCCCGAAGCCGTTCATGGCGGCGGTGTTCCAGGGGCTCAGCGCGCAAGGCGTGCCGGCCGGCGCGATGCATTACGAATTTTTCGGCCCTGCCGAAGCCCTGCAGCCGGCGGCCGGTGCGAGGGCGGTTTAGGGGCGAAATGGGGTTTGGCGTGAAAAATCGGCGCCGGTGAGGATGATCCTCACCGGCTTACCGGCGGTCGCCAAAGGGTTGGCGCGGGGGTAGTGCGGGGTAATTTCGGCCGGCATTTCTAACAATGAGTTGGGGGAGGCGAGCGGTCGTATCCGACGTCGCAAGGTTGAGGACGAAGAGGCCGCGGGGTCGCTGGCGAGCCCGTATTTTTTGGGGGTTCGAACGCCGGCCGGCGGTGGGGAACGACGGGGCTTGGCCCGTGGCAACGGGGTTCGACATGCTCGGCGGCGGGCGCGGGGCCGCGCACTTCCGCAGCTAATTCCGGAGAATTTTTTTTGCATTTTGTTCAGAATCCGCGTTGGAGAAATTCTGATGCCGGGTCGGATGATTCGCAAAACTAGCTGTTGAAATGGCCGGCAATTTGCCGATGAAACAGACTCATCCGCGATCGCCTCGGAGCCGAAAATGCTTGTTTTTGGGCAGGATACGGGGGCACGGCGGAAACCGATCACGGATCGGAGATCGTTGTAGGAGACTCGCGCACCTCAGTACTGAATGGGGTCGTAATTAGATGTGGTGTGGTGTGTCGTTCAAACCGCTACTAATTGACTCGCGGAAGGAACGGAGTAGTATCCCGGCACTTATGGCTACACCCCACTTAGCGTCGGCTCGTTCGGCGATTCAGTCTGAAATTGCATTTCTGAAGAGTGAGCAAGCGCGGCTCGCGAAGGTCCTGGAGCTGTTGGGGGGCGAAGGTCGGCCGGCGGACATCGCGATGTCGGGCACGACGGGCAAGAAGCGCGGCCGCAAGCCGAAGGCGCTGAAAGCCGCGGCGGCGGAAGCGGACCTGAACAAGGCGCTGGAGCTGATCAAGGACGCCGGCAAGGATGGAATCAAGGCGATCAAGCTCGCCCACGAATTGAAAAAGAGCGGGCACACGCCGGTCGGGAAGGTCCCGCTGCTGTCGTCCGAAAAAGTGAAGATGACCGGCAAGGGCGGCGGTTCGACCTACGCCTATGTCGGCTAAACGTGCCAAATTGAGCACTTCATTGTAGAGTTACGAGAGAAAAGGAGATCGTGTTTCATGGCTACCGCTACCAAACCCGCGACGAAGAGTGAAATCCTGACCAACATTGCCGAAGCGACCGAACTGTCGCGCAAGCAGGTTGCGTCGGTGTTCGAGGCGCTGTCGAACGAAATCAAAGGCGCCGTCGGCAAGAAGGGCCCGGGCATCTTCGCCGTTCCCGGTCTGATGAAGATCGTGGTCATCACCAAGCCGGCCCAGAAGGCTCGCAAAGGCATCAACCCCTTCACCAAAGAAGAGACGATGTTCAAGGCCAAGCCGGCCCGCAAGGTCATCAAGGTTCGCCCGCTCAAGGCGCTGAAAGACATGGCCAAATAAGCCGTCGTCTCAGCAATCGGATCAAAACAAAAACCCTCGACGCGAGTCGAGGGTTTTTGCTTTCCCCAAGCTGGAAGAAGATCGCGGGCAAGCATCACGGCGTGACGAACGTCGCACCGGCCTTGCCGTCGGGAGTTTTGATCTGCTGGGGGCTCGGCATCCAGTTCGCCCGCCATTTCTGGTTCGGGCCGACGAGCTTGCTCTCGGTGCCGCCGCGGATGGGTTCCGATGCGATCAGCCCCTCGACTTCGCCGGCGGTTTTCTTGCCCGCCTGCATCTGGTTGAAGGCATCGCTCAGGAGCTTTTGCGCCTTGGGCTGGTAGCGCTGCAGCACGCCGACGAACGGCTCGCCGCCGTCGGTTTTGAAGACGAGCGCCCGGTAAGCGGTTTTGCCGTTGTGGTCGAACGGGGGGAACTTAAAGATCGAATCGCTGAAGTACGTTTTGCCGTCGTCGTCGGAGTAGAAGCTTTGAGCAGTGCCGACAGTGGGGCGGGCGGGCCAGATTTGGTAGGCGGCGGCCACCACCGCGAGCAGGGCGATGGCCGCCACACCCAGTGTCACGTTCCGCGTGTCGGAACTCATCTTCTCACGAATGCCCATGGCCTGTCCTCCGGCGTCGGTGCGTCACGCGACTTCGCTTACTGGGGCATCGGGACGGAAGGGGCGGGCGTCACGCAGATATCGCGGCCGGTGACGGCGCCCAGCCCCCGCGTTTCAACATGCCCGTCGACGAACAGGATGTTGGCGCGCGTGTTGTTGGAGTGGCGGAACCGCATGACGGCGGCGTCGTTGTACCAGGGGTTGGTGAAGTCCTTGTTCTGGGCTTTGAGGACGGCGAGCGTGACATTCCCCGCAAAGCTCATGTGACCGTCGTTGGCGAGGCTCATCAGATTGTCCATGGCGCCCGACGCCCAGGAGTAGGCCGCCGGATACGCCAGGCCGGTGCCCCAGCCGATCATGGCGCCGTCGATCTGGCCGCCGACAAGGTCGCCGCCGTGGTCGATCAAGTCGGCGGTGATCTTGATGCCGGTATCCCAGACGAGCATCGCCTGGGTGGGCTGGCGGATGGTGCCGAGGTTGCGCTGGCCGATGTATCCATTGCCGCCGGCGGCTTGCGAGACGGCATCCTGCTGCGAGTTGTAGGGCATCAAGCGCGGGTGGCAGCAATAGTCGCTGGCGCGGATGTCCCACTGGGAGGCGAACGTGTCCGTGTCATGGAAGATCGGGGAATAGTCGTAGGCCATGTTCCCCACCTTGCTGCCGGCCCAGGAATAGTTGGGATTAGTGTCCATGCTGCGGTGGTTGGTCAGGAGGGTGAGCGTGTCGGCCCAGCTCCATTCTTTGCCGTTGGACCAGTAGTACTGGCCGAGGGGGGCGTTCGCGTATCCCCAGGGGAGATATCCCTTATTGGCCGACGCGTAGACGTTGATCAGTTGGCCGATCTGGCGGAGTTTCGCGGAGCAGGTGATCGTCTTGGCTGCGCCCCGCGCCTTGTTCAGGGCCGGCAGCAGGATGGAGATCAACAGTGCGATAATTCCGATAACAACAAGTAATTCCACCAGGGTGAAGCCGTTGCGGGTATTTTTCCGATTCATAGCTGCCTCCACGCGCCAAGAATGTGCCCGGCCACGATCGGCCGAGGCGAGTTGACCTGTTTCAGGGCGCCGCCGCGCCCGGATGTTTACTGCATTCGCTGGCCCTACCGACGTTTCGGCGGGCCGCTGGATTCACGAACGATCAGCGATTCATCGAGCCTGACGCGCACGGGTTTGACCGGCACGCTGGAGCTCATTTGCCGCAGCAGGATTTCCGCCGCCATTTCACCCATGCGGACCGAGGGCACATCCACGGCCGTCAGCGAGGGGACCGACAAGCGCACGACGGGCTCGTTGTTGAAGCAAACCAGGCTGAAATCGTCGGGCACTTTCATGCCCAGGTCGTGCGCGGTGCGGAACAGGGCGAGCGCGCCCTGGTGCGAGTAGGTGAGCACCGCGGTGGCGCCGCCGTCGATGATGGCGCTGCGGACGAACGGTTCGTAGTACGAGTCCCAGGCCGTATTTGCCGGCAGCAGGGGGAGATTGAGCGGGGGCGTATCGAAGCCGAACTCGGCGGCCGCGTCCTGGAAGGCCTGGCGCCGCTCGAACACGCTGGGGTGATTCGCATCCATCGACCAGTGGTCGAGGTAAGCGATTCGGCGATGGCCGAGGTCGCACAGGTGCTTGAGCGCCAGGCGTGTGCCGCGTGTGTCGTCGGGGGTGACGGACGAGCCGAGCTTTCCGACCAAGCCGTTCATGACGACGTATGGGACGCCGAGCTTATCGAGGGCTTCGGTGTCGGCGGCGACTCTCGGGCCGACGGCGACGACGCCGTCCACGCGCAGGGGCGGCAGGTCGAAGGGGCCGTGGCGTTTGGAGAGGAATTGGACGCAGATTTCGTATCCCGCGCGGTCGAGAACGCCGGTGAGGGATCCGACGGCTTCTTCGACCGGGCCGACGCGATCCGACCAGATGCCCGCGACGCCGAGGACGGCGACCAGATGGGTTTTGCTCGCGGTCAGGTTGCGGGCGGCCATGCTGGGGCGGTAGTTGAGATCGCGTGCGGTATCGAGGATGCGTTGGCGGACTTCGGGCGAGACGCTGAATCGGCCGTGCTTGGAGTTGTTGAGCACGCGACTGACGGTGGACGGGCTCACCGAGCACCGCTCCGCCAATTCCGACAATGTTCCGCCGAATCGAGACATGACGCCTTTCGAACCCAGGAGGGTCGTTCAGCAAGCAATTTCTGAAACGAAGTATGGCGTGGGTGCGGCAAGGTGTCAAGCAAAAAGTCGAAGGGGCCGGTGGGGGCGTTAGGAATCGCCCGGAGGGGCAAAAAACCGGGGAATTTCGCGAAAAATCTTGACAGGCCGATCCGACGCCGTAGTTTATTTCTCGTTCAGCATGCGTTTTCTGATTCGGAAAAACCGCTTGCTGCGGAGGGGCTCACCGGCGGCGTGAGCGGCGTTGCAGCTTGGCGTTCATTCAAGGATTGGACATGAAATTCACGCACGGCGCGTGGCTGTGGAAGGATGGGGTTACGCCCACCACGATCAAGCGGATGTATCGGTATCGCGTCGAGCCGAATCGACTCTGGATTGCCGGGCTGGATCGGACCGGGACGACGAGCGGCGATCGATTTGAAGGGCTGGTGCTGGAACTGGTCGTCACCTCGCCGATGCCGGACGTGCTGCGGGTGCAGATCAAGCACCATTCGCCCACGGTCACGGGTGTGAGCGGCTTTGAGATCGACCCTGAGCTGCAATCGGACGACGTGCGGATCGATGATCGGCCGGACGCGATCGTCTTCACGACTGGGACGCTGAGCTTGCGGGTGGGGAAGGGACATTGGCAGATGGCGTTCGAATCGAACGGCATGCCGATCACCGAGGCGGGCCATCACAGCCTGGGGTACATGCAGGTAAAGGACGAGGGCGCGTTCATTTCGCAGCGCTTGTCGCTGGGCGTGGGTGAATGTTTGTACGGCCTAGGCGAACGTTTCGGGCCGCTGGTGAAGAATGGGCAATCGGTCCGCATCTGGAACGAAGACGGCGGCACGAACAGCGATCTGTCGTACAAAAACATCCCGTTTTACCTGTCGAATCGGGGGTATGGGTTGTTCGTGAATTCGCCGGGGCAGGTGGATTTTGAGATCGGGACGGAGCGAGTGTCGGCGGTGCAGTTTTGTGTGCCGGGCGAATCGCTGGATTATTTTTTCATCAACGGCCCGGAGCCGAAACGGGTGCTGGAGCGCTACACGCGGCCGACAGGTCGGCCCGCGGTGCCGCCGGCGTGGTCGTTCGGGCTGTGGCTGTCGACCTCGTTCACGACGCACTACGACGAGGCGACGGTCAACGAGTTCGTCGACGGCATGGCGGCGCGGGGCATCCCGCTGAGCGTGTTTCACTTCGACTGCTTCTGGATGAAGGAGCGGCAATGGTGCGATTTTGAGTGGGACAGCGACGCGTTCCCCGACCCGGTGGGGATGCTGAAGCGACTGAAGGCGAAGGGACTGAAAATCTGCGTCTGGATCAATCCGTACATCTCGCAGTTGTCGCCGCTGTTTGCTGAGGGGCGCGAGGGGGGCTTCCTGCTGAAGCGCTCGGACGGCAGCGTCTTTCAGCGGGATGCGTGGCAGTGCGGGATGGGGCTGGTGGATTTCACGAACCCCTGGGCGGTGGAATGGTATTGCGGCAAACTGCAGCGCTTGCTGGAAATGGGCGTCGACTGCTTCAAAACCGACTTCGGCGAATTCATTCCGACGGACGTGGTGTATCACGACGGCTCGGACCCGAAGCTGATGCACAACTACTACGCGTATCTTTACAACAAGGCGGTCTTTGAACTGCTGGAAGGGTTTCACGGGAAGGGGCAGGCGATGGTGTTCGCGCGGTCGGCGACCGCGGGATCGCAGAAATTTCCGGTGCACTGGGGGGGCGACTGCGACGCGACGTTTGACGCGATGGCCGAGGATTTGCGCGGGGGGCTGAGCTTTTGCACGAGCGGGCCGGCGTTTTGGAGTCATGACATCGGCGGGTTCGCCGGGACGGCCAATGCCGCGCTGTACAAGCGGTGGGTGGCGTTCGGGCTCTTGAGCACGCACAGCCGGCTGCACGGATCGGGGTCGTATCGGGTGCCGTGGTTGTTTGATGAAGAATCGGTCGAGGTGATGCGTCATTTCACGACGTTGAAGAACCGGCTGTTTCCGTATTTGTTCGGGGCGGCGCACGACGCGCACGAGCGGGGTTGGCCGGTGATGCGGGCGATGGCGGTGGAGTTCCCGGACGATCCGGCGGTGGCGTATCTGGATCGGCAGTACCTGCTGGGCGATGCGCTGCTGGTGGCGCCGGTGTTTCGGCAGGATGACGTGGCTGAGTATTACCTGCCGGCGGGGAAATGGACGCATCTCATCACGAATGCGGTCGTGCAGGGGGGCGGCTGGCATCGCGAGAGGGTGGACTTCATGCAATTGCCGCTGTTCGTTCGCGAAAACAGCATCCTGCCGATGAGCGGCCAAGGGGAGCGGCCGGCCTGGGATGCGGGCGACCCGCTGGCGCTGCACCTGTTTGAAATCGCACCCAACGCAAAGCTCCACGTGCGGGTCCCCACGACGGAGGGGCGGCCGGTGACGTTTTCGCTGGCGGCGGAGGGGAAGCGCGTGGTGCTGGAAAGTGCGGGAAAGCCGACGCAGGTGCGAATTGTATTGCGAAACGTGAGAGAGGTCAGCAAAATCGTGAACGGCACGCTGGCCCGCGAGTCGGCGGAGGGCGCGGTCATCGAGTGGACCGATCCTCAGCGGCCGCTGGAATTCGGGCTGCCGGCCGGGCGGTGAGAGACGCGAGGGGGATGCAATGAACGCCAGAGGAGAGCTGTACCCATGCGTTTATCTGTATTCGCAGGCGAATTAGGATCGTCGGCCGGAGCGCGACACGAGCTGGAGCGCGATAAATCCGACCAGGGCGCCAAACAGGTCGATCAAAATCTGGGCGATCGCGCGCATGGGCACCACGAGGGCGGCAAAGGGCCCGATCAGCGGGGTGAGGCCGACGAGCAGAATTTCCTCGCGGACGCCTAGCCCGCCCGGCGCGAAGAGCATCAGGTAGCCCAGGGTTTGCGACAGCGCGGCGAAGGCGATGAGAATCGGCATCTGCGCGAGGCTGACCGTGCCGTTCACGCCGCGTATCAGCCAGAACAACGCGAATCCCGCGAAAAGCCACTGCCCGAATGCGCAGAGCAAGGGGAGTGCGTATTCGCGAAGTGATGGGAATTTGGGAAGCGGGGGGCGCTTAAGTTTTTTCAGCAGCAGATTGACCAGGCGGCCGAAGACGGCCGGGTGCAGGCACAGCGCGCCGGCGGCGATGACGGGGATGGCGAGCAGCCAGGCGCTGGGGGCTTTTTGACGGATGGGTTCCCACAGCAGCAGCGGCGCTCCGGTGATCAGCCCGGCCAGCACGGCGAGGCCGTCGAGCACCAGCACCACCGAGACGGCAGCGGCGATGGGGATGTCGTACCGCCGCAGCATCGACACGGCCGCGGGGATCGACGCGCCGGGCACGTATTTCCCGAGCGGTGGAATCCAGGCGATGGTCGGCATCACGCGCCACTGCGGCGATCTGGCGTAGGCGGCCAGCAGCGTGCGGTAGCTGATCAATTGAACGATCGACACGCCGAACAGCGCCAACATCCCCAGCACGATCGACAGCGGGTGGAGCGTCACCTGGTTGAAGTCGATCTGTTTCCACTGGTGCCGCAACGTCGCGACGACCAGCACGAGCACGGCCGCCAGCAGGGCGAACTTCAGCAGCTTGAAGAGCAATGCTTTTCGGCTGCGGACGGGCGGCGGTTCGAGGGGCAGCGGCGGCGCGATATCGGTCATGGGCACATCAGCAACGAAAAACAGGGGACGATCAACCGGTGAAGTCGGGCATTGTCGTGGGTCATCGGGCGTTGTCCAACGTTTGCTTCACTTTCTGCAGCACCTGCTCGACGCCGATGCGTTGGATTCGGCCGAGTTCGGCGGGGGGGAGCTTGGGTTTGGTCGCCTGCCAGGGGTAGAGGAACGTGGGGTGTTGGCCGTCGTCGGGTTGGATGACTTTATCGCGATGGCCGAACGGGCAGACGCGGTCGGGGTCTGCGGGGGC